>NZ_JASNFO010000050.1:0-140109 GCF_032027725.1 Pseudofrankia coriaricola
GTGCGAAGGAAGATCATTTTCGCACACCCTTTGGCCCTCTAGTGATCCTGGGGACAACGGCCGCCGGGTGTGCGAAGGAAGATCATTTTCGCACACCCTTTGGCCCTCTAGTGATCCTGGGGACAACGGCCGCCGGGTGTGCGAAGGAAGATCATTTTCGCACACCCTTTGGCCCTCTAGAACCAATCAGGGCCATCGGAGCCGAGGAGGACGCGGGCCGCTAGCGGGACCGCCGATGGGAGTTCGGGCCGGCCGGCGGAACGAGGCACGGCGAGGTATCAGGTATCTACGGCAGTACGTCCATATATGTACACCGGCGACCCGCCCTGTTCTCCGGAAACGCTGTGCCGCCATCCTTCGTTTACGGTTACGGCTGGCCACGCCCATCACGGCGCCGCGCCGGCATGAACCGAGACCTACCGCAGGTAGCAGCGCGCGCCGACGCGTATCGGCACCGACGACGCCGCCCACGCCTGCTCATGCTCTCAGCGTGGAGGATCATGGTCGTCACCTCGCCGGCACTCGCCGACGACATCCGCCGCGCCCAGGCGCGCCGCGCACAAAGCGAGGCCACCTCCGCATCCGGCCGGGAAGAGCCGCGCCGGGTCCACGCGCGCGGGCCCGCGGCCGGGACGCCGGTCGCCCTCCTGACGCTGGCGGCACTGCTCGCGGGCGCGACGGCCTGCGCGGACCGCACCCCCGGAATGCGCGCCGCGGTGGTCGGCGAGCGGCGCTCGGACGGCCTGCACGGGATCAGCCCCGCGACACCCGCGCCGAAGCCGGCGCTGAACCTGACCGGGACCGACGAGCTCCCCTTCGACCTGCGCGCCAGGACCGACGGCCTGGTGACGCTGCTGTACTTCGGTTACACCCACTGCCCTGACGTGTGCCCAGCGACGACGGCCGACCTCGCGCAGGCGATGGGCGAGCTCGACCCGGCGGTGCGAGCGCGGATCCGCGTCGTGTTCGTCAGCACCGACCCGGCGCGCGACACACCGGCCGTGCTGGCCGCCTGGCTGCATCACTTCGACCCAGGATTCGGCTTCTACGGCCTGACCGGCCCGTTCACCGAGGTGCGGGCCGCGGCTCGGGCGCTGGATGTCAACGTGGAACAACCTCGTACGGGGGCAGACGGCGTGATCGAGCAGAACCAGGACGCCGAGGTGCTGGCGTTCGGCCGCGACGGCCGACTCGCCCTGCGCTACCCGCCGGGCACCCAGATCACCGACTACATCCATGATCTTCCGGTCCTGGCCGCGCAGAGGGCGACGCGGTGACCCGCACTCCCCCGCTCGCGGACGCCGGAGACCGGACAGGTGGCCGGTCCTTCGGGGCGCGCGCCTGGGTCCGCGCGGTTTCGACGGCGCTGCGGCTGGCGCTCGCGGTGCTGTGGCTGGTGGCGGGAGCGCTCAAGGTCGGCGACGCGGCCGGGATGGTCCGCACGGTGCGCGCGTTCCGGATCCTGCCGGAGAGCCTCGTCCACCCGGTCGCCTACGCCGTGCCGTTCGTCGAGATCGCGCTCGGCGTGCTTCTCTTGCTGGGCCTCGCCGTGCGCGCCTGCGCGCTGCTGTCCTCGCTGATGCTCGCCGCGTATATCGCGGCGATCGCGTCCGCCGCGGCTCGTGGCCTGCGCATCGAGTGCGGCTGTTTCTCCTCGGGCGGTGACCTCGCCAAGGACGCGCCCACCCATTACACGTCGGAGCTTGTCCGCGACAGCCTGCTTCTGGTCGCCAGCGGGCTGCTCGCTCGCTGGCCAGGCGGTTATCTCGCCCTGGACCGTCTGCTGGACGCGCCGGCCGCCGGCCGCCGGCGCCCGGGCGCGGCCGAGGACGAGTACGAGTACGACGGCGAGTACGACGACGAGACCTGGGACGAGCACGACGAAGCCTGGGATGACGGCGACGCGGCCGGGGGCGACTGGCGCGGCCGGGTGGGCGACGGCGGTGACACCGAGGGCTGGGACGGCCCCGACCGGCACCCGGCGGACGGCCGGGCCGGGTCCGCCGGGCCGCGAGAGACCCGACGCGGAGATGGGGCGGGACGACGGATGGGGCGCGACCGATGAACAAGGGCACGGGAAGCAGGCCTGGCGACCGGGCAGGACAGGGTGCTGCCAACGGCGGCCAGCCGCCGCGCGCCGCCGGCGACGCGGCCCGGCGGGGCGACGGCCGGCCAGGGCGGGACCCGCGCGCCGCGGCGCGCCAGCAGCGGGCCGCCGCGGCTCGCGAGGCGGTCGAGGCACGGGAGCGGCGGCGCCGCCGGATGATCGTGCTCGCCTCGGTGGTCGGCGTCATCATCGTCGCCGCCGTCGTCGGGATCCTCGTCCAGAACTCTCGCCAGGACTCCAAGCCCGTCGTGATCCCGGCGAACGCGACCGGGCCGGACAACGGGATCGTCGTCGGCAAGGCGAACGCCCCGGTCACGGTCGAGTTCTACGAGGACTTCCAGTGCCCGGTGTGCAAGCAGTTCGAGACCACGACCGGGCCGACCGTCCAGTCGCTCATCGACGACGGCAAGATCAAGGCTGTGTACCACATGATGTCGTTCATCGGGCCCGACTCGGTACGCGCCGCGAACGCGGGCGCCGCGGCGGCCCAGGCCGGCAAGTTCAAGCAGTACCACGACCTGCTTTACGCCAACCAGGGCACGACGGAGAACTCCGGCGCCTTCACGAACGACAAGCTGATCGAGCTCGGCTCGCAGGCCGGGCTAACGTCGTCGGAGTTCACGGGCGCGGTGCGCTCCGGCACGTATGACGGCTATGTCGCCAAGGTCGAGGACAACGCGTCCAAGCGCGGCGTGACGGGCACGCCCACCGTCAAGATCAACGGCAAGACGCTCAGCAATGAGCAGCTCGTCCCCGATGCCTTCAAGGCAGCCGTCAGCGCCGCCGGTTAGATCCGGGGCCGGGTCGGCGGCCGGCAGAGGCGCGCCCATCTCTGCTCCGGAACGGGTGCCGGAGCGGAGATGGGCGGGTGCGAGATAATGTTTTGCGGCAGTGCCAGCCGCCGGCGATGCCGTGCCCCGACGAGCCAGGGCCCGGAGGAGTACCAGCTGGAGATGGCTCCCGCTGGCCGAGCCCGAGCCAGGACCGCGCTGGTCGGGGGTAGCCGCCCGTCGCCCGGCCGCCGGCCGCGACCAGGCAGGTCCTTCCGGCCCAGCCGCCGCGAGCGCGGATGTCCGCTCCGTGTGCCCGCGTCGGCCACCAAGAAGACTCCAGGGAGTCACGCATGACCGTGTCCAAGCTCGACGTGCGCACCGAGGACGGTGTCATGGACGTCTACCTGCACCTCCCGCCGGCCTACCAGGCCGAGGGCGGCGAGCCGCTGCCGACCGTGATCATGTATCCGGACGCCTTCGGCGTGCGGCCGGTGACGCAGGACATGGCCGACCGGCTCGCCGCCCTCGGCTACGCCGTCGCGCTGCCGAACGTCTTCTACCGCACCCCGGACGCCGGCCCGTTCGACGGGGCGACGGCCTTCTCCGACCCGGAGATCCGGGCTCGCCTGTTCGGCGTCATGCAGAAGGCGACCACCACCGCGGTGATGGGTGACACCGGCGCGCTGCTGACGGCCCTGGATGACGTGCCGGCCGCCAGGAGCGACAAGGTCGGCACCACCGGCTACTGCATGGGCGGCCGGCTCGCGTTCGCCGCGGCCGGCGCGCACCCGGACCGGGTCACCGCCGCCGCGTCCTTCCACGGCGGTCGGCTCGCCATCGAGGACGACCCGGAAAGCCCGCACAGGCACGCCGGCGAGGTGCGTGCCCGGCTGTACTTCGGCGTCGCCGACAACGACGGTTCCTGCACCCCCGAGGACCAGGCCCGCCTCGCCGCGGCGCTCGACGCGGCCAAGGTCGACTACCGGATGGAGGTCT
This sequence comes from Pseudofrankia coriaricola, assembly GCF_032027725.1. Taxonomy (NCBI): domain Bacteria; kingdom Bacillati; phylum Actinomycetota; class Actinomycetes; order Frankiales; family Frankiaceae; genus Pseudofrankia; species Pseudofrankia coriaricola. Next base: position 3,877 of record NZ_JASNFO010000050.1, read on the forward strand.
ATACCGGCGCGATGCACGGCTTCGCGGTCAAGGACCTCCCCGTGTACGACGAGGCCGCGGCCGAGCGGCACTGGGAGCGCACCGCGGAGCTGTTCGACTCCACCCTCAAGGCACCAGCCGCCTGAGGGCGTGGCGGGGGGCGCGCGGGGGCGCCCCCCTCAGGCCGTGGCGAGGCCGAGGTCGCGGATCAGCTTGGCGACGTGGCCGGTCGCCTTGACGTTGTACAGCGCCTTCTCGATCTTTCCATCGGCGTCGACTACGAACGTCGAACGGATCACGCCGACGGTCTTCTTCCCGTACAGCGTCTTCTCGCCGTACGCGCCGTACGCGCCGAGCACGGCCCGATCCGGGTCGGACAGCAGCGGGAACGTCAGGCCCTCGTTGTCGCGGAACCTGACCAGCTTCGCCGGCTTGTCCGGGGAGATCCCGAGCACGTCGAGGCCCGCGTCGTTCAGCTGGGCCAGGCTGTCCCTGAAGTCGCAGGCCTGCTTGGTGCAGCCGGGAGTGCTCGCGGCCGGGTAGAAGTAGACGATCACCCGCCGGCCGCGGAAGGACGCCAGCGACACCTGGTTGCCGTCGGCGTCGGAGAGCGTGAAGTCGGGAGCCGGGTCGCCGACGGTGAGCCGGGCACTGCCCGAGTTCTCGGTCATGGCCGCAACCTAGCCCCACCCCGCCGAACCCGGCAAACCGCCACCCGTGGCCTGCCGGCACCGCCCGGCACCACCGGGCCCTCGCTCCGGGCGGGCGCCTGCTCACCGCCTCCCGGGCACGGGTACGCGAGGCGTCGAACCTGTCGCAGGCGGACGCGATGATGTGGGCATGACGTGGACCGCGCCGAACATCATCCGGATGGACGAACCGACCGCCGGTGGCGAGCGCGAGCAGCTCGAGGCCTGGCTCGACTACCACCGCCAGACGCTCCTGCTCAAGTGCTCCGGCCTGACCGTCGACCGGCTGCGGGAGCGTGCCGTCCCGCCGTCGGCGCTGTCGTTGTTGGGTCTGGTGCGGCATATGGCCGAGGTGGAACGGGGCTGGTTCCGCACCAGGTTCGCGGGTGAGGACCTGGCGCCCTACTGGGTCAGGCAGAACAACCAGGACGCGGACTTCGACGACGTCGACACCGCCGATCCCCAGGAGGCCTTCGACGCCTTCGAGAAGGAGGTCGCGGGGGCCCGCTCGGCCGCGGCCGGCCGGTCGCTGGATGACGCGTTCGTCCACCGCGGCAACACCTTGACCCTGCGTTGGGTCTACTTCCACATGATCGAGGAGTACGCCCGCCACAACGGCCACGCCGACCTCCTGCGCGAACGCATCGACGGCATCACCGGGGACTGAGGACGCTCGGGGCTCGCGGGCGGGTGAGGCGGCGGCGTCAACCGGCAGGGAGGAGACCGCGGACGAAGGCGGCCTGGCCGGCATGCTGAAGATCATCGGCGATGACGCTGACCAGGCGGACGACGAGCGTCACCGGCGGGTCCCAGCTGGTGTCGACGACCCGCTCCAGGTCGGGGTCGGTGAGCGGGGCGACGAAACGCAGGGTCGCGTCGTGGACCGCGTCGTAGTAGCCCGTGAGCAGGTCCGGGTCGCCGACCCGGACGCTGTCGACCTGGGCCGAGGTGTGCCCGTAGCCATGGGACTCCGGCGGGAGCGGCAGGCCGAACCGGCCGTACCAGCCCGCCGACGTCCATACCTGCTCCGTACCGGCGACGTCGGCGACGTGGTCATCCTGTACTCGGGCCAGGTGCCACACCAGCCAGGCGATGGAGTTCGCCCTACCGTCGAGCCGGTGGTTGAGCTGCTCGGCGGACAGCCCGTCCACCGCGCCGTGAACGACTTCCCGGACGCGCCCGAAGGCGTCCACGAGCACATCAGCGCCGCTGGCCATCGCGAGTCCTTCCGCCGCGGGGACCCTCTCCCGTAGCGTCCCAGGCCACCGCCGCGACGGCCACCGTTCGGCAAGCCCGATCTCGCCGGGGCGGACCACGCCTTCGTGGGCGGCCCCTTCACCACACCCTCCTACGACGCCGACCGTCAGATCTCGGAGGCGTAGGTCTCCGCCCAGGAATTGATCTTCGCAATGTAGGACCTGGTCTCGGCGAAGTCGGGAACGCCGCCGGCCGTCCGCACGGCGGTGGGACCCGCGTTGTACGCGGCGAGGACCAAGGAGATCTGGTCGCCCGGCAGGTCGCCGACGAGCTCCGAGAGATGCTGTTCGTAGTGCGCGGCGGACGGGATCGCGTCAAGCGGGTTGAGCGGGTCGGCGACGCCGTCACCGTCGCCGTCGAGGCCGAACTCGGCCCATGTCCGCGGCAGGAACTGCATCATGCCGACCGCGCCGGCGCGGGAGATCGCCGATGAGTCGAACCGGCTCTCCACCCGGGCCTGCGCGGCGAGCTGGGCGGCCGACAGCAGGCCGTAGGTGGCGGCGGCGTCCCGGAAGACAGGCACCAGGTCGGCCGGGATCAGGCCTTCGGTCTTCATCGGCAGCACCTGTGAGCACCCGCCGAGCAGGCCGGTGAGCGCGCCGACAAGGCCCGCCACGAAAACCGTGGCACGGGGCGGTCTGGGTCGGGGCATCGGCTCATTGTCGCCGTGCGCCCGCCGGCGCGTCCGGCATCTCCCCTCAGCCGGTCGCCCAGCCGGTCTCCGGGCGGCTTCGCGGCCATGGCCGTCGGCGCGTTCCGGCACCGCGCCGGGACGCGCCCGCGGGTCGCACGCGGCGCCGTGACCGGCACGCGAACGTCGGCGAGCCCCCGTGATGCATGCTGGTCGCCGTGACTCCGCCATCGGCCGAACCCGCATCCGCGCACGGCCGAACCTCCCAGCAGACCTCCCAGCAGACCTCCCAGATTGGCTTCGCCAATCCGGCAGGGACCCCGGGCTTCGCCAATCCGGCAGGGACCCCGGGCTCCGCCGATCCGGCGGGAACCCCGGGCTCCGCCGATCCGCCCGCGCCGCCCGCCCTACTCGCGCCACCCCTGGCACCGGCCGCCCGGACCGGCGATACGGGCCCGGACCGGGCCGGCGGCGGGCGCGCCGAGGCCGACGCCGGGACGAACGACGCGGTCATCCGGCGCATCGAACGGGCCAGCGGGCTGCTGGCGAACAAGGCCGTCGCCAGGATGTCCGAGCTGCTGCCCTGGTATCCGGGGATGTCGGCCCGGCACCGCGCCGACATCCAACTCGTGGTGCAGGCGGGCATCGCCTCGTTCGTCGAATGGTGCCGGCGCCCCGAGCATGCCCGCGACCTGTCCAGCGACGTGTTCCGGGTGGCGCCGCGCGAGCTGGTCCGGGCGGTCACCTTCCGCCGGCTCGTCGACCTGGTCCGGGTGGCCGTCGAGACGATCGAGGCCGAGGTCCCGAACATCGTCGAGCCGGAGCACGAGCAGCGGGTGCTGACCGACGTGCTGCGCTACTCCCGCGACATCGCGTTCGCCGGCGCGGTCGTCTACGCCCGTGTCGCCGAGGAGCGCGGCGCCTGGGACGCCCGGCTGGAGGCGCTCGTCGTCGACCACGTCGTGCGCGGCGACCAGGACAGGGCGCTGTCGTCGCGGGCGGCGGCGGTCGGCTGGCGCAACCCGCCCGCGGTGACCGTCGTCGTAGGCGCGGCGCCGCCGCAGGCGCCGGAGGCGGTCGTCGACGAGGTGCACCGGCTGGCCCGCTCGGCGGGCCTGGAGGTGTTGACCGGTGTGCACAACCAGCGGCTCGTCATGATCGTCGGCGGCCGCTTCCGGCTCGACGAGACCGGTACCGACGCGGTGCCAGGCGGGACGGCCGGCATCGTCGCGGAGCCGCCCGCCTCCCCCGCCGGCGTGCCCGCGGCCGGCGCGTCCAGGGCGGCACGGGCCGAGGAGAGCGCGGTGCCCCGCGAGGCCGCGGCCCGCGCCGTCGCGGCGGCGACCGGTGACCCGAACCGGCCCGGCCGCCCTCGTCGCAACCGCGCCGCCACGAGCGGCATCGACTCGGTGGTGGAGGCCGCTCGGGTACTGATGCCGGCGTGCGGGCCTGGTCCGGTGGTGGTCGGCCCCGTCGCCGCGGATCTCGCCGGCGCCGCCGAGTCCGCGCGAGCCGCGATCGCCGCGGCCGACGTCGTCGCCGCCTGGCCGGCGGCGCCGCGGCCGGTGACCGCGCGGGCGCTGCTGCCGGAGCGAGCCCTCGCCGGCGACGAGCGGGCCCGCCGGGTGCTCATCGACGAGATCTACCTGCCGCTGCGCGACGCGGGCGCGCCGCTGCTGGAGACGGCGGGCACCTACCTCGACTTCGGCGCCTCCCTGGAGGCCACCGCCAGGGCCCTCTATCTCCACCCCAACACCGTGCGTTACCGCCTGAGAAAGGCGTCGGAGGTGTGCGGCCTCGACACGGCCGACCACCGCCAGCGGTTCACACTGCACATAGCGCTCCTCCTCGGCCGCCTCGAGGGATAGCTCCCGACGAGCCGGGAAAGCGTCTCCGCCGTCAGTCAGGCGTGGATCGGGGACGCCCCCCGGCGGGCCTCCCCGGTCGGCCGAGCCGAGCCGTGCAGCCAGGCCAGGCGGACCATCGGGGCCGCCGGAACCCCGCGGCGAACACTCGTCGTGTCGTGGACGACCTACAGGCGTGATGGTGCGAACATGGCCTTCCACCGGCTCCTCGCCGGTGCGACAACGGTCACATCGCCCGACTTAACGGCCCTGTCACACGATTGTCGGCCCAGGTGCCGCGAGGTGACTAACGTACCCGTCCGGGCGCTGCGTTTTGTAGGACTGCTACAACGAGCCGTCGGCACATCGGTGAGTGGCCGCCAGCGACAGCGGGCGCCCGCGAAGGGTTAGGTAGTGACGTGCTCGCCATCCTCGCGCCAGGCCAGGGCGCCCAAGCCCCAGGAATGCTCCAACCGTGGCTCGAACTGCCGGGCGCCGCGGCGCGCCTGCGCTGGTTCGCCGCAGCCGCGGGCATCGACCTGGTCGAGCTCGGCACCGAGGCTCCGGCGGAGACCATCAGGGACACGGCGGTCGCGCAGCCACTGATCGTCACCGCCGGCCTGATCGCGGCCGAGCAGCTGGGGCTGCCCGTCCCGGGCGGTGTGGCCGCCGGGACGCTGCTGGTCGCCGGCCACAGCGTCGGCGAGATCACCGCCGCCGCGCTCGCCGGCACGATCTCGCCTGAGACCGCACTGGCGCTGGTGGCGCTGCGCGGCCGGGCCATGGCGGCGGCCTCGGCTCGTACCCCGACCGGCATGTCGGCGCTGCTCGGCGGCGACCCGGAGGAGGTCGCCGCGCATCTGGAGGGCCTGGGCCTGACGCCGGCCAATCGCAACGGCGCCGGCCAGATCGTCGCCGCGGGCGACCTCGATGCGCTGGCGAAGCTCGCCGCCGAGCCGCCGCCCGGTGTCCGGGTTCGCCCGCTCGCCGTCGCGGGCGCGTTCCACACCCACTACATGGCCTCCGGGCGCGACGCGCTCGCCGAGGTCGCCCCGGGCATCCGCCCCGGCACGCCGGGCCTCGGCCAGGTCTCGAACGCGGACGGCGCCGTGGTAACCGACGGGCGAGAGATGGTGGCCCGGCTCGTCGGCCAGGTCGCCGCCCCGGTGCGCTGGGACCTGTGCATGGCGACGCTGCGCGAGCTGGGCGTGAAGGCCGTCATCGAGCTGCCTCCCGCCGGCACGCTGGCCGGCATCGCCCGCCGGGAGCTGCCCGGAGTGAAGATCCTGCCAGTGAAAAGCCCCGACGACCTGCCGGCGGCGCGCGAACTGCTGGCGGAGCTCGTCGGCGTCGGGCAGCCGCCAGCGGCGACGGTTACGATTCCCGCGCCCGCCGGCGAGCCCGTCCCGGCCGGCGCCCGTGGTGGGGAGGCCTGATGACCGCCGCCGCTCGAGTCCTTGGCCTGGGCACGTACCGCCCGGTGCGCGTCGTCACCAACGACGACCTCGCCCAGCGCGTCGAGACCTCCGACGAGTGGATCCGCAGCCGGACGGGCATCGCCACCCGCCGGATCGCCGACGCCGACGAGACGACGGTCATGATGGGCGCCGCGGCCGCCGAGAAGGCACTGGCCGCCGCCGGCGTCGCCGCGGGCGACATCGACCTCGTCATCACCGCGACCTGCACGAGCCCGTCGCAGATCCCGGGGGCGGCGCCGCAGATCGCGCACCGCATCGGGGTGCACTCCGCCGGCGCGTTCGACATCAACGCGGGCTGCGCCGGCTTCTGCTACTCGCTCGCCCAGGCCGCGGACACGGTCCGCTCGGGCACGGCCCGCCACGTGCTCGTGGTCGCCACCGAGAGGCTGTCCGACTACACCGACTGGGACGACCGCACGACGTGCATCCTGCTCGCCGACGGCGCGGGCGCCGCGGTCGTCGGGTCCGGCGAGAGCGACGAGATCGGCCCGGTGGTCTGGGGCCACGACGGCTCCCGCCCGGACGTGATCAGGGTCCCCGGCCACGGCGACAACCTGTTCCGGATGGAGGGGCAGGCGGTCTTCCGCTGGGCCCTGACCCTGGTTCCGACGCTGCGCAGGATCTGCGAACGCGCCGGCGTCGCGCCGGAGGAGCTCGCCGGGATCGTGCCGCACCAGGCCAACCTGCGCATCATCGAGGCGCTGGTGGGCGGCCTGGGCGCGCGGAACGCGGTCGTCGCCCGCGACGTCGTCGACTCCGGGAACACCTCGGCCGCGAGCATCCCGCTGGGTCTGTCGCGGCTGCTCGACGCCGGCGAACTGCGGCGCGGCGACCCGGTCCTCCTGTTCGGTTTCGGTGCCGGCTTGACCTACTGTGGCCAGGTCATCCGATGCCCCTGAAGGCGGTGCCGGCCGGGGCGCGCGAACCCTGCTCCCCTCCCGCCGGCGGCTTCGCCAGGACCCTCGCCAGGGTGTCCGCCCAGGCGGACGGCTTCCCCGTGGATCCGCTGACACGGATCCGGACCCGCTGGATCGCTGGCCTGCCAGCAGACCTCCCAGCAGACCTCCCGGATCGGCTTCGCCGATCCGGCAGGAACCCCGGGCTTCGCCAATCCGGCAGGAAACCTGTCACCGATGCGGCGGGAATCCCGAGGGTCCGCTGCCCCCCTGACCCCCTGACGGGTGGCGAGCCGTACCCTGCTCGCCACCCATCGGACGGTGTCGCCGGGCCAGTGCCCGCGCGCCGCCCAGATCCGTGGGTGACGATCACCACCAGAACCTGTACAGCTGCCCGATCAAGAAAGGTCCCCGATGTCCCAGACTGATGTCCTCGCCGGTCTCGCCGAGATCCTCGAGGAGGTCGCCGGTGTGGACCCGGCCGACGTCACCCCCGAGAAGACCTTCATCGACGACCTCGACGTCGACTCGCTGTCCATGGTCGAAGTCGTCGTCGCGGCCGAGGAGAAGTTCGGCGTCAAGATCCCGGACGACGACGTGAAGACCCTCAAGACCGTCGGTGACGCGGTCTCCTACATCCAGCGGGCAGGTGTCGCGGCGTGATCAGGACCCCTAGGCGGGTTGTCGTCACCGGCCTCGGGGCGACCACTCCGCTCGGGGGCGATGTGGCGTCCACGTGGGAAGGGCTGCTCGCCGGCCGGTCCGGCGTACGCCATCTCACGGAGGACTGGATCGAAACGGTGCCGGTCCACATCGCCGCCCCGCTCGCGGTCGAGCCCCCGCTCGGCCGCGTCGAGGCCCGCAAGCTCGACCGGACCCAGCAGATGGCCCTGGTCGCCTCGCGTGAGGCGTGGGCCGACGCCGGAACACCGGACGTCGACCCGCTGCGGCTGATGGTCTGCGTCGGCTCCGGCATCGGCGGCGTGCTGACCCTGCTCTCGCAGCACGACGTGCTGCGAGAGCAGGGCGCCCGTAAGGTGACCCCACACGTCGTCCCGATGCTGATGCCGAACGGCCCGGCCGCCACCGTGGGGCTGGAGTTCGGCGCGAGGGGCGGCGTGCGGGCCCCGGTCAGCGCCTGCGCGTCGGGGACGGAGGCGATCGCGCTCGCGTACGAGCTGATCAAGTTCGGCCGCGCGGACGTCATCATCGCCGGCGGGACGGAAGCGGCCATCGCGCCGCTGCCGATCGCCGGGTTCGCGCAGATGCAGGCGCTGTCGAAGCGCCAGGACGACCCGACGCTGGCCTCGCGGCCGTTCGACAAGGCGCGGGACGGGTTCGTGCTCGGCGAGGGTGCCGGGATCCTGGTGCTGGAGGCGGAGGAGTACGCGAAGGCCCGCGGGGCCCGGATTCTCGGCTACCTGGCCGGGGCCGGGATCAGCTCGGACGCATATCATGTGGCCGCGCCCGAGCCGAACGGGGCCGGAGCGGCCCGGGCGGTCCAGGAGGCGCTGGAGACCGGCGACCTGGCCCCGGCCGACGTCGCGCACGTGAACGCGCACGCGACGTCGACCCCCGTCGGCGACCTCGCCGAGTCGAAGGCGCTGTACCTGGCGCTCGGCTCGGCGGCCGGCTCGGCCGTGGTGACGGCGACCAAGTCGATGACCGGGCACCTGCTCGGCGCGGCTGGCGCCGTCGAGGCCGTGGCCACTGTGCTGGCGATGCGCGAGCGCATCGTCCCGGCGACCCGCAACCTCGACGCTCTCGACGACGAGATCGAGCTGGACGTGGTGCGGATCGACAACCGGAACATCAAGTCGGGCGCGGCGCTGTCGAACTCGTTCGGGTTCGGCGGACACGACGTCTGCCTGGCGTTCACGCCTGGATGACGTTGGGACGGGGCGGGCCATGGCTCGCCCCGGTACCAGCGGCCAGCAACACGGGAGACGGCAACCAGAGGACGGCTCCCGGAAGGACAAACACGGCGGCTGGCCGCCGGGTGCCCGGTTCCTGACCGGGTGCCCGGTGGCCACCCCGTGGCCGCGGCGGCGCCGATGGCGCCGATGCCTCGGCGGTCAGAACGGTGATCCCGCGCTGCCCGCACGCTGCCGCCCGGCGCGCCGCGAGGCGCGCCACGTCGGTACGCCATGACCCGTGTACCGGACAGATGTGCAAGCAGGCCCGCCGCGCCAGCGGCCGGTCGCAGGAGCAGCCCGTTCGCCGCCCAGGCAACAAGGAGATTCCCGGTGAGTCTGTCCACGATGGAACTCGTCGACCCGCGTACCCCCGTCGCCCGGCTGAACCACTTCTTTGACGACGACACCGTCACCCTGTTCGCCGCGCCCGACACCTCGGGCGTCGTCGCCGGGCAGGGACTCGTCAACGGCAACGAGGTGGTCGCCTTCGCTACCGACGTGACGGTGCAAGGCGGGGCGATGGGCCGCGACGGTTGCGCGCGCATCGTGCACGCCATCGAGTCGGCCGCCCGGATGAGCGTGCCGGTGGTCGGCATCTGGCACTCCGGCGGCGCCCGGCTGCAGGAAGGTGTCGCCTCGCTGGACGGGGTGGGCCGGGTCTTCGCCGCGATCGTGCGTGCCTCCGGACGGATCCCGCAGATCTCCCTGGTGCTCGGCGCGGCCGCCGGCGGCGCCGCCTACGGCCCGGCGCTGACCGATCTGGTGATCATGGGACCGGACGCCAAGGTCTTCGTCACCGGACCGGACGTCGTCCGCTCGGTGACCGGCGAGGACTGCACCGCCGACAGCCTCGGCGGCCCGGACACGCACTCCAAGAAGAGCGGCGTCGTCCACCTGAGCTGCGACTCCGACGACCAGGCGGTCGAGACGACCCGAGAGCTCGTGTCGCTGCTCGCCGACCAGCGCGACATCGGGCAGGTCGAGCCCCGCGACCTCGGCGCGCTCCTGCCGGAGTCGCCGCGCCGTGCCTACGACGTCCGGCCCCTCATCGGCGGCGTGCTCGACGACGGCTTCATCGAGCTGCACCCGAAGTGGGCCCGCAACATCGTCACCGCACTCGGCCGGCTCGGCGGCCGCACGGTCGGCGTGGTGGCGAACAACCCGCTGCGCCGCGGCGGCTGCCTCGACTCGCTGTCGGCGGAGAAGGCCTCCCGCTTCGTGCGGATGTGCGACTCGTTCGGGGTGCCGCTAATTGTCCTCGTCGACGTCCCCGGCTACCTGCCCGGCGTCGGCCAGGAGTGGGAGGGTGTCGTCCGCCGCGGCGCCAAGCTGCTCTACGCCTTCGCCGAGTGCACGGTGCCCAGGGTGACCGTCGTGACCCGCAAGGCCTACGGTGGCGCGTACATCGCGATGAACGCCTCCTGCCTGGGCGCGACGGCCGTCTACGCGTGGCCGACGGCCGAGGTCGCCGTGATGGGCCACGAAGCGGCGGTGAAGATCATTCACCGGCGCACGATCGCCGCCGTGCCGGCACAGCGCCAGCCCGAGGTCATCAAGGAGCTGGCCGAGGAGCACGCGGTCGCCGTCGGCGGCGTCCAGAAGGCGGTCGAGCTCGGCGTGATCGACGCGGTCGTCTCACCGACCGAGACCCGCGGCGTCGTCGCCGCCGCGATCGCCGACGCGATCGCCGCCGGCCGCCCCGACAAGAACATCCACGGCAACATCCCGCTCTAACATTGGTTCGCTCCGTGCGGGCGGCGCGCTCCGGCCCCTTCCTTGCTTCGCTGCGGAAGGGACCTCCGCGCGCCGTCCTCCTCCGCGAACGTGCGCTACGGCGACCTCCGCTGCGGCCCCCCTACATCGCTTCGCTCGTAGGGGGGCCTCCGCGGAGGCGCGCCTCCGCGCCAGCTCGGTTGCTCGTCGCCGTGACGTCACCAACCCAAAGCCGCAGCACGCGCATGCCACCACATCGCTTCGCTCGTGGCCGGGCCTCCGCGGAGGCGCGCCTCCGCGCCCAGCCCGGTAACCCGCCGCTGCAACGTCACCAACCCGAAGCCGCGGCACTCGCATAGCTGGCGCGTCGCTTCGCTCGTGGCCGGGCCTCTGCGCCGCGCGGTCGCCCACCGCTGAAACGTCACCAATCCGAAGCAGGCGCGTGTGCAGGGCACCTTGCTGCGCTCGTAGGGGTGCCTCCGTGTAGCCACGCCTCCTCGCCCAGCGCGGTCGCCCGACGCTGAACGTCACCAATCCGGACAGGCTCCTCCGTAGGGGCACTTAGATTCGCTCGTACACGTCCGGACTCGGCTCGGCCAAGCGATCAGTCCCGATCAGGCGCGAAGACCGTCCCCCGACCGCAGCGATGTACCCCCACCGGGGTGCCGTGATCTCGCACCGTCCGAGCGGCACGCAACCGAGCTGGCGCGGAGGCGCACCTCCGCGGAGGCCTGCCACGAGCGAAGCGAAGTGGCCCCGCGAGTGCTGCGGCTTCGGCCTGGTGACGCCAAAGCGGAACGCAACCGCGCTGGGCGCGGAGGCGCGCCTCCGCGGAGGCCTGCCTACGAGCGAAGCGACGTAGGCGGGCCGCAGCGGAGGTCGCCGGAGCGCACGTGAGCGCAGGAGGACACGGCGGGGAGGTCCCTTGGGAGCGAAGCGAGTAAGGGGCCGGAGCGCCGTGCCCGCACGGAGCGAACCAGCAACACAGCGAACCAAGAAATCAAGCGTCGGCTATGTCGGTCCAGGTGCTCACGACGCGGGCGACCTGGCGGGGCGTCATCCAGGCGGCGGCGCGGGCGAAGATCGGGTCCGCGCGGCGAGCGAGATCGACCCGCCCGCCGCCGAGGGACGGCGCGATCGCCCGGACGTGCTCGAAGCTGATCGTGCCGGTGGTGAAGGCGTCCCTAGTGGCCGGCAGATCGCGAAGCGCGCGGGCGACGGTCAGCAGATGCGTCGAGGTCGGCGCGTTGATCCGGCACTCCCTGCGTAGCCAGGCGGCCGCCGAGACCGCGCCGTCGGCGAGCCACAACGAGCGGCGGTCGAACTCGCCGACCAGCAGCACCCACCGCGCGGTCGTCGCGTCGACGGTCGCCCGGCCCTCGATCACCGCCGTGGCGAGATCCACGTCCGACAGTCTCGCGGGGTCGACCGGCCGCCCGCCCGCCGCCGAGCCGGGGGCACCGGCTTCGGCACCGCCGCCGTCGGCGGCCCGCGGCGGCGCTGGATCGCCCGCCTCCGGACGTGCTGGCCCGGCGGGGACGCCGGCCTTGTCCGGGACCTCGGGCTCTGATGCCCCTGCGTGGTCGTCGGGGACTCCGGTCACCATGCACCCCCTCCATCGACTGGCGGCGCGCGGAAGCCGCGGTTGGCGCGGTCGCGTCTGCCTTTGCCCTGATGCCGCCATCCGAGGGCCCTGCCACTCGGGCACGGCTGGTTGGCCGCCCACGCGGGAAGCCGCTGGCCGCATGCCGCTCCGAGGGTGATCCGGTTGGCTGGAGGCATGATCGGGATTCGAACGTATGTTCGTATTGTAGGTGATCCAAAGGTCAATCACCATCCCCCACGACGAACGACCCGCTCCGAGGCAAAATATTTACCTGTTGCGAAATAACTACTTGCCGAGCCGCGTTCTGGAGGACGGAGGTGCGTTGATGCTGTCGCGGGGACTGGAACGCGAAATGGCGACGAGTACGCAGCAGGTGAGCGGCTGCTCGCCAGATCGCCCGTCCACCGAGAGCGGATCCTCCGGCGGCTCCCGGCGGTTGCCTGCCCCCCGCGCCGTCGAGACACGGGCGACGGGCACGACGACCGGCGACCGGCCCTCGCCGCGTTCCGGCGGGACGTTCGCCGCGTTGCGGGTGCCGAACTACCGCCGCTTCATCACCGGCCAGATCATCTCCATGTGCGGCACCTGGATGCAGACGATCGCGCTGGGCTGGCTGGTGCTCTCCCTTGGCGCGAGCGGCACGGTGCTCGGCGTCGTCACCGCCGCGCAGTTCCTGCCAGTGCTCGTCTTCGGCGCCTACGGCGGCCTAGTCGCCGACCGGACCGACAACCGCCGGCTGCTGAGCTGCACCGCCACCCTCCAGGCCCTGCTCGCCGCCGTTCTCGGGGTCCTCGTGATCACCGACGTGATCACGCTGTGGATGGTGGTCGCCTTCGCCGTCTGCCTCGGGCTCACACAGGCGGTCGACAATCCCGCCAGGCAGAGCTTCGTACAGGAGATGGTCGGCCCGGAGACGCTACCCAACGCGGTCACCCTCAACTCGGTGACGATGAACGCCGCTCGGGTGGTCGGCCCCGCGATCGCCGGAGCCACGATCGCCCTGGTCGGCACCGGGATGTGTTTCATCCTCAACGCGCTGTCGTTCGCCGCGGTGCTGGTCGCGCTCGCCCGGCTCGACCGCTCGGCGCTGCGCCCCAACCCGCCCGTGCCCAGGGCACCGGGCCAGATCCGCGAGGGCTTCCACTACGCGGTGCGCACGGCCGGTATCCGGATCCCGCTGACGATGATGGTCCTGACGGGCACCCTCGCCTACGAGTTCCAGGTGACGCTGCCCCTGATCGCCCGGGAGTCCTTCCATGGCACGGCGGCGACCTACAGTCTGCTGACCGGCGCGATGGGCGCCGGCGCGGTGGCCGGCGGCCTGCTCGTGGCCCGCCGCCGGCTCACCGGAGTGCGCTCGCTCGTCGCCGTCGCGGGCGTCTTCGGCGCCCTGCTGCTCCTGTCCGCCGCGGCGCCGTCGTTGGTCGTCCTGGTCGTGGCACTCGTCGTCACCGGCGCGGCCAGCGTCGCCTTCATCGCCACCGGCAACGCGACCGTCCAGCTGTCGGCCGAGCCGCAGATGCGTGGCCGGGTGATGGCGCTGTGGTCGATGGCCTTCATCGGCACCACCCCGCTCGGGGGCCCGATCGCCGGCGCCATCGCCGAGGTCTTCGGCGCCCGAGCCGGCCTCGTGCTCGCCGGCGTCGCCGCCGTGGCGGCGGCCCTGATCGGCCTCGCGTCGCTGCGCCGCATCGAGGCGCGCCCGGCTGTGGCCCCGGTCGCCGTGAAGCGGGCCCGCGCGGAGCGAGCCGGCGCGGCGGCCACGGCCGGCGCGGCCGCCGGTTCCGGCTCGGCGGTCCGCGCGGTCGAGCCGGCCCCGGCCGGGCAGCCGTCGGCGCGTCCCGTGCCGTCCACCTGAGCGAGGCCGGAGAGCCCCAGGGCGGTGCCCGCCCTGGTCCGCGGCAAGTCTCGGCTGGCCCGGCCGGGCCTCACCTGTCGCCGCCGCCCGCCGGCCCCGCGGCCAGCCCAACACACCGACGCCGGTCTCCGCTCGGCGAGCACAGACCGGCGTCGAGGCGCGAGGCTCGTCGCGCTGCCCGGCCTAGTCGGTCTCGGCCACTGCCGAGGAGGACGAGGACGCCGTCTGGTCGGTGGCGGTCGCGGCGACCCGGTCGAGCTCTGGCAGGTGCAGCTCGCTCCCGTTCGCGCCGCGGTGCGCCCGCAGCGCGCTGTGGTGGTACTCCTCGGCGATGTCGAGGAACTCGGGCTCGTGGTAACGCCGCCCGTCGACGGTCGGGCCCTCCCGGCCCTCCATGATCGCCTCGACGTCCTCGCCGGTGATGGTCTTGTGCGTCTCCAGCGCGTGGGTCAGGGCGAGCACCTCGTGCCGGTTGGCGGCCAGCACGTCCTCGGTGCGCCGGTAGAGCGCCTGCAGCTTCGCCTCGACCTGCTCGCCGAACGGGCGGTCGGCATCGACCGCGATCGGGTTGATCGGGAGGTCGTTGGCCAGGGTCAGCCAGGACGAGATCGTGTCGCCCATGGCCGCCATCGAGATGCTCCGGGAGACCAGGTAGGTCGCGCTGCGCAGGTCTCCGCCGACACCGACGGTGTTGTCGCCGTCGAAGAACATCCGCTCGCCGACCAGGGAGGCGAGCGACACCATCACCTGGATCTCGACCTCGGACTTCCACTGGAACATGCTGTCCTCGACGTTGACCGACGCGACGAAGCCGCCGACACCACCGCGCCGCTCGATGGTCGCCATGTCGATGACCCGGCCGCGCTGCAGCCGGTAGGCGACGACCGCGTGGCAGGCCTCGTGCAGCGCGATGCTGTGCCGCTCCCGCTCGATGTGCTCGTGGTCGTCGGGCAGGCCGTGCTCCTTGATCACCCGGGCGCGCAGGATGTCCGCCCAGGTGATCACCTCGCGGCCGTCCTTGATCGCCTGGGTGAGCGCCTCGTTGACGGTGTCCTTGATCGTGGCGCCGGTCGCCTCGGTGCTCATCGTGGCCAGCCGCTCGACCTGGTCGTCCGTGAGCTCGTGCTTCACCTTGGCGAGGTAGCCCTCATAGGTCTTGATCCGGCCTTCCTTGCTTGGGTAGCCGACCTCGTACTGCCGGTCGATGCGGCCCGGCCGCAACAACGCCTCGTCCAGCGAGTTCGGCATGTTGGTGGCCATCATGATCAGGATTCGGTACTTGGGCGGCGGCTTGGGCTTCATCCCGAGCGCGCGCCGCACGACCCGGTTGAGGAAGCCGCGCGGCTTCTTCAGGCCGGACATCTCGGCGAGCAGCGCCTGCAGGGTGCCCATGTCGCCGCCGCCCATGCCGCCCATGCCGGCCACAACCCGGTTGACGGTCCGCCCGCTGGGCCGCCCCGGCCCGTCAGGGCCGAAGCCCAGCCCGCCGGCCGTCGAGGCGCGATGCCCGACCACCTCGGCCTTGGCCTGGTCGGTCAGGTAATGCAGGCCGTTGCAGCCCGTCAGGTCGGCGAGTCCATCCGCGTATGACGGCGCTCGCCAGCCGTGCGCGCCCAGGTGGCTGGCAAGGTGCGCGGTCCGGTGGGAGGACGCCGCCCGCTCGGACCCGCGGTTGAAGCCCTGCGAGAGCTGGCCGCGGTTGCCGAGGCTGTCCGCCTCGTCGAAGAAGGCGATGACGCCGCCGTAGCGCAGCGCGAGCTTGCGCAGCTTCCGGAACAGCGACTTGACCTTCAGGATGCCAACGCCCATGAACATCGCCTGGAACGCACCTGGATCGATGAACACATAGGGCTTGCCGGTCTCACCGGCGACGGCCTCGGCGAGCAGCGTCTTGCCCGTTCCGGGTGGGCCCCACAGCAGGATGCCACCGGGGACGTAGCCGCCCTTGCCCTCGATCTCCTCCGGGTGCTCCAGGTAGAAGACGTTCTCCTTCACCCGGGAGACCACGTGGTCCTGGCCCCAGACGTCGGTGAACCTGGTCTTGACGTCGTCCGGGTAGTAGACCTCAACGCCACCCTTGGACATGAACCAGAAGATCGCGACGAACTGGCCGACCACGATGACCAACAGCAGGACGACCTGGAGCAGCAGCGGGATGGCGCTCCACAGGTCGCTGGGCACCTGGACCACGGCGTCGAACATCGACAGGTGGACGACGCGCGCGTAGATGAAAAGCGCGACCAGCAGCGTGATGATCCACTTCGCGGCCCGGCTCGCCCGGAAGCGGTTCCAGTCGTCCAGCCGCAGCATCCGCTTCTCGGCCCGACCGAACACCCGGTCGGTCCAGAACACGTAGTACGGCGACGAACGCTCACCGATGAACATGTGCACCTGGCGAGCCATCTCGACACCGATCAGCGCGAGCAGCCACCAGCTGCTCCGCGCCTCGATGCTGAACGCGTCACCCCAGGTCATCAGCGGGTTGCCGGAGACCTGCGCGGCGACGACGAACAGGAACAGCGCGCCGAACAGGAGCAGGAACTTGATCCGGTCCCAGATCGCCGCCGGCTTGCGTACCGGCGGCGGGTCGGCGGGCGGCAGCCCGTTGGCGGCCGCGGCCGCTTCGGCCGCGCCCTCGGCGGCCGTGCCAGCTAGGCCGCCCGGGAGGTCGGATAGGTCCATGGCTGTCGCCCTCCGGGATTCCTGTCCAGATCGACGAAGCCCGGGGTTCCTCCCGGATCGGCGAAGCCGATCCGGGAGGTCTGCTGGGAGGTCCGCGTCGCTTCGTCAGTTCGTCGGTTTGGCTCGTCGGTTTGGCGGGTCCGTCGGTCTCGTGAGTTCTCGTGGGTCTGTCACGGGGGTCAGGTCCGTCACCGGGCAGTTCGTCGCCACACCCGCTCGTCGCCTGGCTCGCTCCGGCGCGTGCCGCGCTCGTCAGGTTGTCGGGTTGACCGTGAAGGAGTGCTGCACCGAGGTCACCGATGACCCGTACTGCGCGTAGCACAGCGCGGTGCAGGTCATGACGAGCTGGTAAAGGACGGTCTGCTGACTGTCGAGCAGGCTCGTCTGGTCGAACGTCACCAGCCCGGTGGAGGTGGAAAGCTGGTAGACGAGGTGCACCCCGTGCACGCCGTTGCCCTTCTTCACCGACTCCTCGAGGATCAGCAGGAAGGCCGGCTGCAACCGCGCGGAGACCGGGTCCTTGCGGACCAGCTCCTCCTGGGCCGCCTGGGACTGGTCAATAGGCACCACCAGGTCGCGCAGGTCGTTCGTGGAGATGCTCTTGGCCTCCTCCGGCAGCAGCTGGCGGACCTGTACGAACCCGTTTGGCTGCTCGGCGGCCGGATTGAACACGTTCGGCTTCTCGTTGCCCGAGGCGTCGATGCCGGTCAGCCAGTCGATCTGGCGCAGCAGGCTGTACATCTCTGGGCTCAGCTGGCGCGCGTCGAGGCCTATCAGCAACGGCTCCTGGACCCGCGCCTGGCTCCATCCGTCGGGGAGCCTGACGTAGACGCCAGCCGCCTTGTTCGTCACGTACTTGTCGCTCGCGGATCCACAGGCGGACATGAGCAGGAGCGCCCCGGCCACGAGACCGGCGACGGCAACCCTGACGACGGACCACGTCTCACGACGCCGACCCGCTCCTGGCGCGACCACGGCAAACCTCCACCCAATCGATGAGGCCAAATCCATGGTGCGGCACCGAGCCATGGTCAATCAGTGTCTTCACACAACATTAAAACTACCGACATCGGTGCGCACCCGCCTGCGAAACGCGATTTCCACCCACCTCCGCGACACTCCTACTCACTCATAGTCACGGCGATGTCACCACCATGCGACGGCGCGTACGACGCCGCCACCGGACGTGTGGAGAGGCCACCCCGAGGCACCGGCACCTGCCCGCACTCTCGGCCACGAACTTGTCGTCCTTGTTGACGTCTCTTCACGGGCCTGAAAATCCAGCCGGCGCGACCGGGCATTTCGGACGAAATAGCCAGGTCGCGCCCCGTCGGCGCGTGGACGGCCGGTCTCCGCGCGACGCCCGGAGGTGCCAGCCCACGCAGCGGACGCCGCCGGGACATCACCCGCCCAGGGCACAGCGGCCGCGCCGACGGCTGGTAGGGCACACTGGTCGACATGGCGCGTACACGGGCAGCCGAGGACAACGGCGCGTACCGTGACGCCCCGGCGTCACGAGCCGTGCCCAGGGCGCCGGCCGGTGGCACGCGAGGCGGCCCACGGTCGTCGGACGACGGACGTTCACGGCACGCCTTCGGCGTCTTCTCGGTGGTCGCGGTCTTCGCCCTCGTCGGGGTCACCCTGTGGCGCCCGCTCGCCGTGCTCGTCGCGCTTCCGGTCATCGTCGTTCTCGCGCTGGTCGTCCGCGCGGCCGTGCCAGTGCCCGCTCCCGCCAGGGCGGCCACCGGGCCGCGCCAGCGCCAGCCCAGGAACGCCCCGGTCCGGCCGGAGCGCGACGTGCCAGCGCGCGACGCGCGGCCACGTCCCGCCCGGCGCGACGACCGCCCGCCCTACGACCAGGAGTCCGACCGGCGGGTGCCCCCCGCCCGGACACGGCGGCCCGCGCCGTCCACGCCGCCGATGCCGGCGGACCGGTATCAGCAGGCCGGCCCGTATGAGCCCGACGAGGCGACGGAGCAGTACCGCATCGGCGAGCCGCGGCAGTCGAGGCACCGCCAGCCCGCTCCCCCGGCCGCCGTGGCCCGGCACGACGACAGGCGCCGCCCGGACGCACGGGCCTACCCCGACGACCCGGATGCCGGCTTCGACCCATCCGCCCCCGGGCGCGCGGGCGTGGCGGACGGGGGCGCGTTCGCTCCGCCCCCGCGCGGCCAGCGCGAAGCCGGCCAGCGTCACGGCGGCTCGTCAGCCGGCTATGACCGCGCCGACGACGCCGGGCGGTACGCCGGCCAGGCCGCGCCAGGCCGGGGCACGGACGACCACCACACGGACGACCGCCGCCGCGAGGCCGAGGAGCGCTACGGCGCGGCGCCCGGGGGGCGGGATGAGGCGCCCGGCGCCCGCTACCCTGACCAGCCGCCGCGTGTCGACGGCCGAGGCCAGGCCGAGTGGCGCCGCGCGCACGGCGACGACCACGCCGAGGGCTACCAGGATGGCCACGGCCCCGACGGCTACGACGAGTACTCGGACCATGGTCGCGCCGAGGACGAGCCTGGCTACGGGCGGGAGCCCGGCCGCGGGCCGGCCGGCGCCGCGGGCGACCGGCGCCGGCGCGGCTGGCGGCATCAGGTCTGGGACGATGAGGGCTGGGACGACACGCCGGAGCCGGAGCCGGACGAGGACATGATGCACACCATGTCGATCGACATGCGGGGCTACCTGGACGACACCGGCAGCTTCCGGATGCCCTAAGGCTGACGCGGCGCCAGCCGTCGGGCGCTGTCGGCTACCCGTTGTCGGGCTCGGCGAGCAGGGCACGGATGGTGGCTACGGCGGCGGTGACGTCGGCCGGGCCGCCGCCGGCGCGGCCGGACGCGAGGCCGACCAGGAAGGCGGTCAGCGGCGCCGCCGGGCGGGCGACCCCGTGCGCGACGTCGCGCGTCAGGTCGAGGAGCTCGGGGACGTCGATCGCCGCCGGATCCAGTCCGAGCGCGTCGCCAGCCCTGGCCACCCACTTGTCGAGCTCGCTCATCGGTATCCTCGCCCTCCTGGCCACAACCTCAGACGTCCCCGCACGTCACAGACCCATCCTGTCGGCCGCGGCGCGCGCCGCGAGCACGTCCGGTTCGGCATCGCAGTCCAGACAGCTAAGCGCGTCCGCCGGGACACGCGCCACCGTCCGGCCGGTGAGCAGCGCCCGCACCGCCGCCCCGGTGGGCCGCGGTGGGACCGCCGACCGCAGCGCCGCCGAGCGCCAGACGGACGCAAGCGTCTGGTCCCGCCCGGTCGGGTCGACAAGCAGCGCGACGTCCACCGCGCCGGGTGCCCCCGGCCCGGATGCCCCCGCCCGGGGCGGTGCCGTCACCGCCGCGCGCAGCTCGGCCAGCGAGGCCGTGCCGAGAAACGGCATGTCGACGGCCAACACCGCGACCAGCGGCGCGCGGACGTGGACGAGGCCGGCCGCGATCCCCGCGACCGGGCCGCCACCGGGCGGATCCTCCCGGGCCAGTACGACACCCGCGCGGGCAAGCCCCGGCCGGTCCGGCCCGACCACCACCACCCGGCCGACGGCCGGCTCGACCGTGGCCAGCACGGAGAGCACGCGGTCCAGCAGGCTGCGCCCGCCGATCGTCACCGCGGCCTTGTCCGCCCCGCCGAGACGGCTCCCCCGGCCGCCGGCGAGCACGACCGCGTCCCAGGACGTCATGCCGGCACCCGACACACGGCCAAAGGAAGTGCGAAAATGATCTTCTTTCGCACTTCCGGCGGCCCCAGCTTCGGACAGACGGCCAATGGAGGTGCGAAAATGATCTTCTTTCGCACCTCCGGCGGCCCCAGCTTCGGAAGCACTAGCCGCCGATCGCGGACATCGGCCGGTCCGGCTGCCGGAAGGACGGCTCGCCGATGCCGTGCCCCGGGCGCTTGCCCCAGACGGCGGCGCGCCACCGCCGCGCGATCTCGTCGTCACCCGCGCCCGAGCGCAGCGGGGTGCGCAGGTCGCTCTCCTCCCGCGCGAACAGGCAGTTGCGCACGTGCCCATCGGCGGTGAGCCGCACCCGGTCGCATGCCGCGCAGAACGGCGCCGTCACCGAACCGATCACGCCTACCACCGCGGGGCCGCCGTCGACGGTGAACAGCTCGGCTGGCGCGGAGCCGCGATCGCCGACCGGGGTGAGCTCGAACTCCGCGCGCAGCGCGGCGAGCACCTCTCTCGCGGTGACCATCGTCGAGCGCTGCCAGCCATGTTGGGCGTCGAGCGGCATCTGCTCGATGAAACGGAGCTCGTAGCCCCGCTCGAGGCACCAGCTCAGCAGCTCAGGGGCCTCGTCATCGTTGACCCCGCGGGTCAGGACCGCGTTGACCTTGACCGGTGCAAGCCCGGCGGCCTCGGCGGCGGCGAGCCCCGCGACCACATCGTGCCAGCGGTCCCGCCGGGTGATCGCGACGAACCGCTCGGGGCTGGTCGTGTCCAGCGAGACGTTCACCCGATCGAGCCCGGCCGCGCGCAGGGCGCCGGCGGTGCGGGCGAGGCTGAGGCCGTTGGTCGTCAGGGACAGCTCGGGGCGGGGCCGCAGCGCCGCCAGCCGGCCGACCAGCTCCGCGAGGCGCGGCCGAAGCGTCGGCTCGCCGCCGGTGAGCCGGACCTCGGTGACGCCAAGGCCCTCAACGGCGATCCGGACCAGCCGGACCACCTCGTCGTCCGTGAGCACGTCGGCACCAGGCAGCCACGGCACCCCTTCGGCCGGCATGCAGTAGGTACATCGCAGCGTGCAACGGTCGGTTAACGACACCCGCAGGTCGGTGGCAATCCGCCCGAACGTGTCAATGAGTTGCACACCTGCCAGGGTATGGCTGCGCGGCGGCACGCGGTGACGACGTCGTCATCCGGCCTGGAAGACTATGGCGACACGGCCGCGTGGCGGGATCCGCTGGCCGGCGGCCACGGGGGACGTTGGGACGGGGACGAGCGGCCTTCCGGCACCTGGAGCCGCGCACCGTCCCGACGGATCCAGTCGGGTGGATGCGCGCCACGGCCGTGCCGGGGCCAGTCCCGGGAACGGTCCCGGCTGGACGACGGCCTGGTCGCCGACCGCGCATGCGTCTCGTGCGCGCCGCTCCTGCCGAGGGGCCCCGCGGCCCCCGCGGGTCGGCGAGGGCTGGGGTTCGGGCCGGACCAGGGAGCCCGGGTTCCCGTCAGCAAGTCCGGACTGGCTGTTGGGTGGCAAGATGGATCATGCTTCCGGTCGCGCGGCCGGAAGCCCGTGGGTACCCGTGGGTATAGGCCAAGGAGCCGGCCTCATCCACAGCAACGGACCTCGTAGGTACAGAAGGGAACGGGATGCAGGTCTTCGGGGTCGACATCGGTGGATCCGGTATCAAGGGTGCCCCGGTGGAGATCGATGACGGCGCCCTGGTCGCGCCGCGGGTTCGGCTGCAGACCCCGAGCCCGGCCGAGCCCGCCGCCGTCGGCGCCGTGGTGGCGGAGGTGGTCGGGCAGTTCGGCTGGCAGGGTCCCATCGGCGTGACGTTCCCCGCCGTCATCCGCGGTGGGATCGCGCAGACGGCCGCCAACGTCGACCAGGGCTGGGTCGGCACCGACGTGGCCGCGACCCTCGCCGCGCCGCTCGGTGGCCGGGAGGTCGTCGTCATCAACGATGCCGACGCGGCCGGCGTGGCCGAGATGGCCTTCGGCGCGGGCCGTGACGTCCCCGGCCTGGTCGTGATGACCACCTTCGGGACCGGCATCGGCACCGCCCTGTTCCTGCACGGGCAGCTGATCCCGAACACCGAGCTCGGGCACCTGGAACTCGGCGGCCACGACGCGGAGACGAAGGCATCCGACGCGGCTCGCGAGCGCGAGGACCTCAGCTGGGAGCACTGGGCAAAGCGGGTCAGCCGGTATCTGACCGCTCTCGAGAACCTGCTGTGGCCCGATCTGATCATCATCGGCGGTGGGGTGAGCCGCAAGGCCGACAAGTTCCTGGACCTGCTCACCGTGCGTACGACGGTCGTGCCCGCGCAGCTGCGCAACGACGCCGGGATCGTCGGCGCGGCGCTGGCCGCCGGGATCGACCAGACACGCCCCCGGGTCCCGTCCCGCACTGTCCGCCGCCGCCCGCCGGCCACCCGCCCACCCGGCGGCCGCCGTCCCTGACCTCGGCCACGTCGACACACAGACCACTGCCGCCCCGCGGGTGGCCTCGCCCCCGACCGTTCGCCACCCGGCCGCACTGCTCGACCAGCTCACCCACCCCACCGGCTCCAGCCCAGAACGACCGCAGCCACGCACACCGCAACCCAGCCACCACACCGACCCCGAACCAGAACGACCACAACCACATACACCGACCCCAAACCAGGCCCGGCGGGCGCGGAGCGTCCGTCACGCGTGGGCTCTGGGGGACGCGGACGCGAAGCGAACCCGCCCCCCAGAGCCCACGCGACACGCCCGGACGGCCGGGTGAACATCGCCGCGACCCGGTCAGGACGGCAGACTATGCGTGTCGGTGCCCGGTGCGGGCCAGCCGGCCAAAGGAGGTGCGACCATGCTTTTCGGTCGTGCCTTCCGTACCCGGAGGCTCCAGGCTTACCGCGCTCTTCCCCGGACTTCTCGCCGGATCGGCGATAACGATCTGACGGACCGGAATCGGGTCTCTGTCCTGTCGACGGATTCCACCTGCCTGGCGGGGGATCCGGAGCCTGGAAGTCCGGGGTTCGGGAGTCGGCGCGGCCGCGGCGCGGGACGATGAGCGGCGGTCCCTGTCCGCTGCTCGGCGGGGACCTGGCCGGCGGCGAGTGACAGGCGAGGCGTCGGCCCGGGGCGGGCGGCACGGCGGTGACGGGAGGAGATGGCGCCATGCGTGAGCTGCGGGCGGTAGCGCTCAGCGAGGACGGTGGCTATCTCGTGCTCGCCGACGCGAACGGCCGCGCCGACGCCGAGCAGTTTCGAGTGCCCGTCGACGACCGGCTGCGCGCGGCCCTGCGCGGTGCGCGGCGCAGTGAGGTCCGCACCGAGAGCGCGTTGACCCCGCGTGAGATCCAGGCCAGGCTGCGGGCCGGCGAGACCGCGGCCGACGTCGCGCGCGCCGCGGGCATCCCGGTCGAGCGGGTCGAGCGCTACGAGGGACCGGTGCTCGCCGAACGTGCCCGGGTGGTGCAGGAGGCCAGGGCGGCGCTGCTGCCGAAGGACCCGGGCGGCGCGTCCGGCCGGCCGCTCGGCGAGGTGGTCGACACGCGGCTGATGGCCGGCCAGGACGACCCGGAGGCCGCCCAGTGGGACGCCTGGCGGCGGGTCGACGGGATCTGGCTGGTCCAGCTCACGTCCGAGAGCCGGTGCGCCCGGTGGACCTGGGATCCGGTCGTCCGCCGGGTCCGTCCCCATGACGACGCCGCCCGCGCGCTGGTCGCGCCGGAACCGGTCGACACCGCCCCCGCGGCCTCGACGGCGCCGGGGGCCGCGGCCGCACCGCCCACCCGCCAGAGCCCACCCGCGCTGACGCTCGTCCAGGACCCCGCGCAGCCGCCGGCCGGCGCGCGCCCGCTACCGGCGCACCCGGCGGCCCCGCAGCCAGAGCAGCGGCCGCGCTACGCCCAGCCGGCGTCCTATCCCGAGCCGGGATACCCGGACTCCCACGACCCGGCCGGCCCTTTCCCCGGCCCCGGTCAGCCGGCGGCGCCGTTCCCGGCCGCGCCAGCGCACCAGGAGCCGCGCTACCCGGCGGCGCACCACCCGGCGGCCCGCTATCCCGCCGCCCAGCACCCGGCCGAGCACCAGCCGCCCGCCGCGCGTCAGCGCGCCGACGACTTCGACCACGCCGCCGGCCGGCCCGCCGACCGCTACCAGGCTCCGCCCGCCTACCAGCCCCCCCAGCCGCCGCCGGAGCAGTACCCGCCGACCAGGTACTCGACGGACCCCTACCCGCCCGACACGTTCGCCCCGGCCCACTACCCCACGGCGTCGCCGCGCGGTGGCGACCTGCCGGCGGCGCGACCGGACGTGTCGTCCCCCGGCTCGCCGTACGCGGACGACCTTGGAGGGCCGCCGTCGTTCGACGAGGCGTTCAACGACCCCTTCGACACGGGGCGGGCCGAGCCGGCCGGTCCCGCGGGGGCGCCGCCCGCCGCCGCGGCACACCACTTCCCGGACCGCCTCGCCGGGCGTGGCGGCCAGCCGACGACCGACGACCTCGACCTCGGCCGGCCCTTCGACCGGCCGGCCGGCCGGCCGGCACGGCCCGCGCCGGCGCACCGCCCGGCGAGGCCACCGGCCCTTGAGTCGCGGCCGACCGGGCCACTGGAGCCGCGCCGCTGGCCGGGGCACGATGATCCCGACCTCGGCATGGGCCTGGACGCGGACCTGTTCGACGAGCCGGCTGACCAGCTGGATCCGCCGACCCCGGCTGCCTCACGGCCGTTGCCGCGGCCCGCGACCGCGCCGCCGCGCGGAGCCAGCGCACCTCCCCGGGCGATGCCACCCCGGTCCACGGTCCCGCCGCGCCCGGAGACCCGCGGGACACCCCAGGGCCCGGCAAGGCCGGCCCCGAGCGTGCCGGCCTCCGCCGCCGCCTTCGCCCCGCCCACCGAGCCGGCCGCGCAGTATGCCCCGCGTGCCGACGCGCGGGACGCCGGGCCCGCGCTCGGACGGCCCGGCGAGAGCCCACGGGAGACCGCTGCCCCACAGGGCGAGCCAGCCGCGGCACGCGACGGCCAGGACGTCGCGCCTCGCGAGCGGGCGGCAGGGCCGGCCCTGCCGGGGCCGCGCATGCGCCCCGCCGTCGCGCCCGCCCGGGACGCCAGGGTCTCGACGGGGGCCCAGCCACCGGTCGGCCGGGCACCGCGCGAGGCCGCCCCGGTGGCGCCCGCCGCCGTACCGGCCCAGGGCACCGCTGTGCCCGCCGAGACGGCCGCTGAGGCCCTCACGCCCGTCGCCGAGGTCACCAGGGCCGGGGAGTCCAGACGCACGCCACAGCCGGCCCCACCCGCCCCCAGGCCGGCCGTGGCCACGGCGACCACCGGCCCGACGATGGCCGGTCTGTCGAGGCCGGAGCCGCCGGCCGCGGCCGCGCAGGCCGCCGTCACGGCCGCTCCGCCCGCCGACGAGCCGGCGGGCGAGGCCCAAGGCGGCATGGCCGCCGTCACGGCCGCGGCGGTGGAGGGCACTGAGGCGCCCGAGCCGGCCCCGGCGAAGGCCGACGTGACGAAGAAGACTCCCACCACGGCGAGCGGCCGGGCGACGGCGGCCCGTGGTACCCCGAAATCCACCGAAAAGCCGGACAAGACGGAAAAGTCCACCGGGAAGAACCAGGACAGTGCACCCGGATCGGCCGCGACGGACGGTGAGGAAGGCGCCACGGCCCAGCCCTCGAACCGACCACGCAATGCCCCTCGGACGGGGGAACGTTCCGGAGGCGGTCGACGCGGGCGCAAGTCGGTGCCAGCATGGGATGACATCGTCTTCGGAGCCCGTCGCCCGTAGGCCCGAGAACGGGAGCCCAGGTGGGCTGCCAGCCTCGGACCCACGAGGGTGGGCGCGAGGTCCGGTGGTCCCGCGGGGAAACCCAACGGACGCGGTAAGGCCGCTCTGGACGCAACGGCGCCACTCCAGCCGGCACGACCGGAGGCCATGCGAGCATGCACCTCTTCGCATGGCCGGCGGTCCTAGCAACACGTGAGGGACCGATCACACGGCCAGGCTGGAACGTCTGGCCGCCGGACACAGTTGGAGAGGGTGTGACTGGTACTACCACCAAGCCGACGCTGACCAACCTCGACAGGTGCGACAGGTGCGGCGCCCAGGCGTACGTACGTGTCGTCCTTCCAGGGGGTAGCGACCTGCTGTTCTGCCGGCACCACGCCAAGTCTCACGACTCGAAGCTCCGCGAGATGGCCGTCGAGTACCACGACGAGACCGACAAGCTCACGGTCGGCGGCTGACCCGCACGGACCAGCTCGACAACTGAACAGCGAGGCAATGCCTCGAAGGGCACGTCCCGCGGTGCGGCGGGCGTGCCCTTCGTCGTTTTCCAGGCGGCCCGTCCAGGCCGGCGGCCTACCACAGGCCATTCCGCGCGGGGCCGATCTCGCCAGCTTCGCGCCCCCGCCCCCCGACGCCGCGAGCACCGTCCGGGCCGCCGTCACGGCCGCATAAGCGGCCCGCGGGCGCTCCTCACCCCGGAACCCCCGGAGCACCCCCAGAACCCCCAGACGCCCGAGCGCTTCCCGTGCCGTCGTCGCGTGACGGCTGCGGACATGGGCATGCATATGGGCGTGGGCACTCGCGGGCAACAACTCCGGAACTTCATGCACCCACACCGTGGACACCTAGTACTCCAGATGTGGAGGCACCGCCCCGATGGGCGCATCGTCCACAACGGGTAGCCGCCAACCCCGTACGGTTGGGCCGTGACCACGGCCAACGAGCGCGCGTCCGCCGTGGCGGCGCCCGTGCGGGCGGATTCCACCGACCGCGCGAAGGACGCGAACGGCCGCGCATCCGCGGGCGACCAGGCTGGTGGGGCCGGTGGTCGCAGGGAGACGGCGAAGACCCGCCCGGCGACCGGTGACCCGGCCGATACGGCCGATGGGGCCGATGGCAACGCGGGGATGGCGCGACGGGAGATCGACGGGGAGGGCGCCGGGGGCGGCCCGTCCAAACGTGCCCGCCGCTCGGCCGACAAGCCCGCGGCCAGGAAGGCTCCAGTACGGCGGTTGGCGGCCGGCGCGCGGGCGGCGCTGCGGGTGGCGGGACGAGCGGCGTCCAACGCCTGGCGGGACCGGGTGCTGGGGCTCGCCGCCGAAGCCGGCTTCTGGCAGCTGCTCTCGCTGCCGCCGCTGCTGCTGGCGTTGCTGGGAACGATCGGTTACATCGCCGACGCCGTCGGTTCCGACGCGGTCAACAGCATCCGCGCCAGCCTGCTGAAGGGCGCCTCCGACCTCCTGACGCCTGAGGTGGTCGACAACGTGGTGGGCCCGACCGTCGACCAGATCCTCTCGCGCGGCCGGCCCGACGTGATCTCCATCGGGTTCGTGCTGTCGCTGTGGACGGGGTCCACAGCGATGGCGACGTACGTCAACACGATCACGATCGCCTACGGGCAGCGGGACCTGCGCTCCGCGGTGCGCAGCCGGCTGGTGGCGCTGAGGCTGTACATCGCCCAGGTCCTCACCGGGGTGATCATCCTGCCCGCGCTCGTGCTCGGGCCGGGCCTGCTCGCGAACCTGTTTCGGGCCAACCGGCACCCGGTCGTCAAGATGCTGCTGGAGCAGGTGTTCTGGCCGGCCGTGGGGCTGCTGGCGCTGGCGATGCTGACCTCGCTCTACCACCAGTCGCTGCCACAACGCCGGCCGTGGCTGAGCGCCCTGCCTGGCGCGGTGTTCGCCCTCCTCGGCTGGCTGCTCGGCAGCTACCTGCTTCGGCTCTACCTGGAGCTGGTCTTCGGTAACGAGCTCGTCTACGGCTCGCTGGCCGCGCCGGTCGCCGCGTTGCTGTTCTTCTACATCACCGCGCTCGCGGTGCTCCTCGGCGCCGAGCTGAACGCGGCACTGGACAAGCGCGGCGCGGACTCCCCCGCCGACGCCGACAGGCCAGCCGATGGTGCCGGCACCGGCACAGAGACAGGGGACGCGAAGAGGCCTCCGACGGCGACGGGCTCCCCTCCGGAGGCCCAGTCGGCGCCCCCTGCCGGTTCGCCGGACGGGTCGGACAGGTCGGGCTCCTAGGCTCTCCGGGGTCAGGACGCCCAGGCTCTCCAACAGCCGGTGAGTGTCAGTAGGTGCAGGACGCGGTGGCGGGTGGCTGCGCCGTCGGCTGTGCCGAGCCAGCCGCCAGCCAGGCGCGGCGCACCGGGGGCGCATCGACCACCGGCCGCCGCGCGGCCGGCGGGGCGGCCGCGGGAGCCCCGCCGGCGACGGCGCCGCCGGACTTCAACGGGGCGAGGAAGGCCTCGAGCTTGGCCGGGTCGACCAGCAGGACCGACTGGCCCGCGCGGGTGGCGGACGCGGCGGGCACCGTGGCGAACGTGAGCCCGCCGCCACCCGCGATGCCCTGCATCCGCAGCGCCAGCGGCTCGAGGTCAACCAGGCTGGTCGTGGTGTCCAGCGTCAACGCCGAGGTGGCCGCGTTCAGCACGCCGCGGATGCGGACCGGGTTGGCGAGTGTCGAAGCGGCGGTGAGCCGGTGGAACACGGCGCCGAGGAACTGCTGCTGGCGGCGGATCCGGTCGAGGTCGCCCTCAGGCAGGCCGTAGCGCTGGCGGACGAAGGCGAGGGCGCTGACCCCGTCGAGCCGGTTCTCGCCGACCTGACCCGACCAGCCCGACATCTTGTCGTGCAGATTGTCGAACCCGCGAGCGCGCAGCGAAGCTGGCAGCTCCCTGACGCAGACCGTGACGCCGCCGAGCGCGTCGGTGATCGCCTGGAAGCCGGAGAAGTCGACCTGCACATAGTGATCGATCCGGATGCCGGTGAGCCCCTCGAGGGTGCGGACCAACAGCGCGGGACCGCCGAGCGAGAAGGCCGCGTTGAGCTTGGACTGCTGGGCCTTGTAAGCGGTCCCGTTGGAGCCGGTGTATGCGGGGATCGTCACCCACAGGTCGCGGGGGAAGGAGACCAACGTCGTCGAACCGTTTCGGTCGACGTGGGCGAGGATCGTGGTGTCCGAGCGCTGGCCGTCGACCTCGCCGAACTCGCCGCCCGTGCCAGCCCGTGAGTCCGAGCCGACCAGCAGGATGTTCTGGGTGCCGCGCCCAGCGGCGGACGGCCGGTCGGCGGCGTCCAGCCGCAGGTCGACGTGAGCTACCTTGCCGTCGTAGTGCCGGATCACGCCCCAGCCGGTGCAGGCGAGCACCAGGACCACGAGCGAGCAGAGGGCCGCGACGACTGTCACGGCTCGGCGCGCGCCGTCGGCTGGCCGCCGGGCCGGCTCGCCGATCGGATAGTCCTCGGCGGGTTCGCCGTACGGGTACCCACCGCGCTGGCCGCCACCGCCGTACCCGCCGCCGACGCCGTAGTCGCGATAGCGGTCGCCACCGGGCGGACGGTCGCCGGCGTCGGCGGGCGGAGGTGCCCACGCCGGCGGGTCCCCCGGCCGCCTCGACCCGCCAGCCGGGCCCGCGCCCGCGTCGCCACCGGCGGCCGCCCGTGGGCGGGGGCCGCCAGGACCGGCGGCGGGCCGATCCGGGCTGTTCCGCCGCGGGTCGCGACCGTCCGGCCGCGGGGACGGTCCCCGTCGGCCAGGCGGCCGAGGCTCACGTGGCCACGTCATCGTGCCTGCCTCCCCGCCGCCACCAGAAGTATCCCGACCAGGTGAGTTCCGCGCCCATGGGACACATGGATCCCACGGCGAGTCAAGATTTCGATCAACCGTTCCGGCCGCCCGGTCCGCGCCGTATTCGGGCCCGCCGGTCCAGCCGCCCCGGCGGCGGACCCGCTCCCCATTCCCTGCCTACCACGATTCGGGTCGGATCGGGTCACCCCGGGGCGTCGGCCAGCCGACTACGTCATGCCTCGCCGTCCATAGGCGACAAATGGCGGCGTCCGCGCACGGACCAGTCGGACGGCGGTGTCGGAAGGAGACCACTGCGCGACGCTCCATGACCAGCCGGAAGTTCTCGACGCGGGCGGCGGTCGCGCGGCCTACCGTTAACGGCATGAGTGCTCAGCCCGTCGAAAGCTCACCTTCGCCGCGTACGGCCGGCGCGCTCGCGGGCGAGGCCGCGGGATCGGCCGCCGCGCCGGACGAGGAGCCGGCCGCGACCGCCGAAACACCTGAGGGCGCCGAAATGCCGCCGCGCGAGACCGCCCCCGCCGCGGCCGCCGCGGAGGTTCCGGAGAGCGCCGGTGGGCGCGAGGAGAGACTGGCGAGCCACGACGAGCAACCGCACGCGGCCTTCCGCCGGTTTATGGCGGGCGGGTGGGCGCCGCCCGCCGACATCGCGCCCCCTCGCGACGACGTGGCGCCCTACGGCGCCAAACGGCGCGCCCTGCTCGGGACTCGATTCCCGAACGAGGCCCTCGTGATACCCACGGGTGGTCCGCGCGTCCGGGCAAACGACACCGACTACCCATTCCGGCCGGGCAGTGACTTCTTCTGGCTCACTGGCTGCCACGAGCCAGACGCGGTGCTGCTCCTGCTGCCCAATGCCGCGGGCGAACACGACGCCGTGCTGTACCTGGCCGACCGGTCCGACCGGTCGTCGTCGGCCTTCTACACCGACCGTCGTTACGGAGAGCTGTGGGTCGGCCCACGGCCAGGAGTAAAGGAGACGTCCGCCGCGTTCGAGATCGAATGCCGGCCGCTCACCGAGCTTCCGGGCGCGCTGTCACGGCTCGCCCCGGGGAATACGCGGGTCCTGCGCGGGGTGGACCCGGAAGTCGACGACGCGGTCCTGGGCTATCCGCGCGGCCGGGCAGCCAGGTCGTCCGAGCCGAACCGGGATGTCGAACTTGCCCAGGCACTGTCCGAACTTCGGCTGGTCAAGGACGACTTCGAGATCACCCGGCTGGAGGAGGCGGTCGCCGCCACCGCGCGCGGCTTCACGGAATGCGTGATGGAGCTGCCGGCGGCGGTCGCGCTGCCGAACGGGGAGCGCTGGCTGGAGGGCACCTTCTGGCGGCGGGCGAGGGTCGACGGCAATGACGTCGGATATGGCTCGATCGTGGCGTGCGGGCACCACGCGACCACCCTGCACTGGGTGCGCGACGACGGTCCCGTACGCCCGGGTGAGCTCGCGCTGCTGGACATGGGGGTGGAAAGCAGCTCGCTCTACACCGCGGATGTGACCCGTACGCTGCCGATCAGCGGCGAGTTCACCGAGGTGCAACGGAAGGTGTACGAGGTCGTGCTGGCCGCGCAGCAGGCCGGCATAGAAGCGGTCCGGCCAGGCGCCGTCTTCCTGGACCCGCACCGCGCCGCCATGCGGGTCATTGCCACCGCGCTGCACGACTGGGGCCTGCTACCGGCCAGCGTCGACGAGTCTCTGTCGGAGGATCCAAAGGCGCCGGGCGCCGGCGTCCACCGCCGCTACACGCTGCACTCCACCTCACACATGCTGGGGCTCGACGTTCACGACTGCGCACAGGCCAGGGACGAGACCTATCGTGACGCGCAGCTGGCCGCGGGCATGGTCCTCACCGTCGAGCCGGGCCTCTACTTCCAGCCCGACGACCTGACGGTCCCGCCAGAACTGCGCGGCATCGGGGTGCGGATCGAGGACGACATCCTCGTGACCACCGACGGCTTCCGCAACCTGTCCACGGCCCTTCCGCGCGCGGTGCCCGACATCGAGGACTGGATGCGCAGGCACCGCCCGGTCTGACCGCTCCCGCCTGGCAGTGATCCTGGGGACAACGGCCGCCGGGTGTGCGAAGGAAGATCATTTTCGCACACCCTTTGGCCCTCTAGAAGGCCGGCCGGTCCTCTCTGGGGAACGGCCGGCCTTCCGCCTCGTCCGACAACGAATCGATCAGGCCACGATTCATCGTGCCCGGCATGCGGCCGACCGGCTGGTCTTCACTCTCCGGACATCCGCGGCGACCGCACGAAACCGACAAAGTCGGCCCAAACTCGTCGACGACCGGCGCTCCATCTGGCCGGCATGGCCAACCGGGAGAGCCGGTGTGACTCCTTCGGCAACATCGAACAGGTCGCCGGCCGGCGTCGGTGGCTCATCAGTGATCCTGGGGACAACGGCCGCCGGGTGTGCGAAGGAAGATCATTTTCGCACACCCTTTGGCCCTCTAGTGATCCTGGGGACAACGGCCGCCGGGTGTGCGAAGGAAGATCATTTTCGCACACCCTTTGGCCCTCTAGGCCAAAGCGCGGCCACCACCAGAACGCCCAGAGAAGCACAGAAACAGCAACGCCGGCTGGCCCCACCCGCGACCAGCCGGCCCGCCACGATCACACCAAGTCCGCAAGCCCAGGGAGCCCGGGGGCCGGCCCCCCACATTCCTCACGGCCCACCGGCGCCCAACCCCAAGCAACCCATACACCACGCGCAGAAGCCTGACGCGCCGACTCCCTGAATGGCCCACCGCCCCGACTCGTGACCCTCGGCCAAGTCGAGTCGAGTTAGGCCGACGTCCGGATCACGACCGAGCATCGGCCACTTCGCAACGTCCCGGCCAAGCCTCACGAGCCACCCGCCCGATTCGCCGGCCGGCCCGGAAGACAACTCCCACAAACTGCCCTAGAGGTAGAGGGCCCGCTCCGTCGAGCGAAGCTCGACATCGGGGCCCGGGCCACCCCGCGGACCAATATCACGGGCCCACGGGAAGCTGACCGGAGGTCAGCGAACAGGCCTCCCCACCTCGACCACCCGAAGGGCGGCGAGCAAGGTAGCCCCAAGCAGACTAGTGGGCCTTCTCGTACGCCTCGACGATGTTGGAGGCGATACGGCCGCGGTCACTCACGGTGTAGCCGTTGCTGCGCGCCCACTCACGAATGTCGGCGGTACGGTCCGTTCCGCCGCCACGGCGAGAAGGCGTCCGGGCCACGACACGACGGCCGCCAGAGGCACGCCCACCGGAACGACGGGCCGCACCCACGAACGGGGCCAGCGACTCACGCAACTTGGTCGCGTTCTTCTCGGAGAGGTCGATCTCATACTGCGCGCCGTCCAGGCCGAACCGGACTGTCTCGTCGGCCTCTTCGCCACTGAGATCGTCAATCAACGAGACGATGGTCTTCTGAGCCATGCCACACTCCTTCAGGTCAGCGGATCCCAGAACTGGATCCCAGAACTCACGCGTCTAGTATTACCACGAGAACACCCGGATGCGTCACGACTGGTTGGATCGAGCCGGCGAGCCGGGCTGGTGGATCCTGTTCGCGCGCGAGCCGATCGACCTGCTTCCCAAGAGCCACAATGTCTGTTGGCGGGACTGTCCTCGTCCGAATGCCGAGCTTCGCACGGCGGACGGACACGCCTCGTGCAAGAGCCCGACTCCGCCAACGACGCCAGCGGGAAGCCGGACAGCCCAACCAGGTGCACGGAAAGGCATGATCGAGGCCCGCTGCCCGCCGCTTGCGCCGAGTCCACCGTTTCAGCCGCGCCCATGGTTCGAACCGGCGGGCCGACGGCACCACGTCGAATCGGTGGACGAGGCGGTTTGGCTGCTTCGGCCCTGGGTGTGATGTCCATCAAGCGGGACAGGGCTCCCCGATGCCCAGCTTCCTCGTTCGGCCGCGATGGCGGTGGCGATGCCGAACCGACGGAAGGCGGGCCGTCAGGAGGATGTGTCAGCGGAACCCAAAGAGTCTGCCGACGCGGGGACGATAGAGGACTGGTCATGTCAACGGAATCTCAGACCCGAAAGTTCGCGGCGATGGGGGCAGATGGGCCACAGGGGCGCATGGGTGCCACCGCCCGCGTGCTCCGCACGGACCGCGCAGGCTGGTCGGTCCGGTCCGATTGCGCGGCAAACGATGGGCCGTGCCAGCGGGCTTTGGCTCGCTACTGTCGGCGCTCCCGGCCCAGCGTGGACGCTATCGGCTGGGCTTTGGCTGCCTCGCGGAGGGCAGGAACCTCATGGCACAAATGGGAAACTGGACCCATCGCCCGCCTGAACCGCACACCAGCGCGCCTTTCGCGCGCATCCGGTGGGCTACTAACAGCTACCAGATGACCTACCGGATGAGTAGTCCGATTCCGCTCCTTCGAGTAGCCACCCGGTGATGGCAGCGCGAACCTGGGTGATCGACGCGGCGAACGTGGTGGGCGCCCGGCCCGACGGATGGTGGCGCGACCGGCCGGGTGCCGCGGCGCGGCTGCATGCGCGCGTTCTGCGGCTCCTCGCCGCCGCCGACTGGCCGGCGGACCTGGCCGGGCAGGACGAGGCGCCGGCGCGGGTCGTGCTGGTCCTGGAAGGCGCCGCGAGGGCAGGCGTCGAACCCGGCACCGTTTCACCCAGGGCGCGCCCGCCCGACGCGCATCCGGATGAGGCGCATCCGGACGGGAACGGCTCGCCAGACGAGGAGACGGATGGCCCACGCGCCGCCGGCGTGACACTGGCCGTGGTTCATGCGCCTGGCGCGGGCGACGACGCGATCGTGGCCGAGGCCGGGGATGCCGAGCCACCGGTCCTGGCCTTCACCTCGGACCGTGCCTTACGGGAGCGGCTCGTCGAGGCCGGCGCGCGCGTTCGCGGCGCCGGCTCCCTCTGGGCTCTCCTGGACGAGACGTAGCGAGCGCCGTCGCCTTTCCCTCCCCCGCCCGCCGAGCCCGCGGTGTCGACGAGGCACGGGGACCCCTTAGTGCTTCTGGGGACGGGGGCCTCCGGAGGTGCGAAGGAGGAGCATTTTCGCACCTCCTTTGGCCCTCTAGGCGAGACACCGCGGCCCGGCATTCAACGAGCACGGGCGGCCAAAGCGGCCCATACGGCCGGCTGGCGCCCTATCAGGGGAAGGCGCGGCAGAAAGACCGGGCGGACGCCACCTCGCCGCAGAAGGCGGCGTGGCGGCTCGCGCGGCCGCGCCACAGTCGCCGGCGGGATACCGGAATCAGCATGCGTACGCCGAAGTCCTCTCCGCCGGCCGGCAGCCAGTCGGCTCCCGGTCCGTTCCTCAGGCGGTGGCGGCGGCTCGCGGGCGGGGCGGGCGGGCTGCGAGCCGGGCCGCGTAGCGGCCCGCCGCGGCGGTGATCTCGAGCGGGATTCCGAAGCACTCCGAGAGCGGGCCGGCGGTGAGCGTCTCCTCGACCGGCCCGGCCGCCACGATCCGGCCGTCACGCAGCAGGAGGGCGTGGGTCACGCCCGCCGGGATCTCCTCGACGTGGTGGCTCACCAGCACCATGGCCGGCGCGGTGGGGTCGGCGGCGAACCGGGTGAGCCGGCGCAGCAGCGCTTCCCTGGCACCGAGGTCGAGCCCGGAGGCCGGCTCGTCGAGCAGCAGCAGCTCTGGGTCGGTCATCAGGGCGCGGGCGATCGCGACCCGCTTGCGTTCCCCCTCGGAGAGGGTGCCGTACCGGCGGCCCAACAGCGCCCCACAGCCGAACTGGCGCAGCAGCTCGGCGGCCCTGGTCACGTCGATGTCGTCGTAGTGCTCGTGGCCGCGGCCGAGCACCGACCAGGCCGCCGTGAGCACCGCGTCCAGGACCCGCTCGTCCGCCGGCGGCGTCTCGGTGAGCGCGGGGCTGACCAGACCGACGCGGTAGCGCAGCTCACGCATGTCCACCGTGCCAAGCCGGGAGCCGAACAGGTCGACCGCGCCGCCGGTCGGGAACAGCCGGCCCGCCGCGACCAGCAGCAGCGTCGTCTTGCCCGCGCCGTTCGGGCCGAGCACCACCCACCGCTGACCAGCCGACACCGACCAGTTGACCTCGGACAGCAACGCCGCCCCGTCGCGCCGCACAGTGACAGCCTCGAGGCACACGATCGTGTCCGCCATGGCGCTCACGTTACCGGGCATCTGGCGCCGGACAGCCGGCGGTGGCCGGTCCTCCCTACGGGGCCGACGCGAGCGCCGCCGGGCCGATCTCGGCCCAGACGACCTTGCCGTCCGCGGTCGGGCGGACCCCCCAGCGGTCGGCGAGCGTGGCGACCAGCTCCAGGCCCCGGCCGGCCTCCTGGTCGGCACCGGCGTGCCGGCGCCGGGGCAGCCGCCCGCCGCCGTCCGCGACCTCGACCACGACCCGGTCGGCGAGCCTACGGACCCGGGCGTCGATCGGCTGCCGGCCATGCGCGACCGCGTTGCCGACCAGCTCGGACAGGACGAGCACCGCCGTCTCCAGGGCCTCGGCCGGCAGCGACCAGTCGGACAGCGCGGCGCGGGCCGCGGCGCGGGCCGGCGCGACGTCGGCGGCGCCGCCGTCGACCGCGATCTCCACCGTCGCGCCGGGCGGCGGCGGCGCGGGGAGGCGGGCCAGCAGCAGGGCGGCATCGGCGGTGAGGGCCTCGCCCGCGGGCGAGGCGCCCGGCCGCTGGCCAGGCTCGGCGGGACCGCCAACCGGGCCGAGCACGGCCAACGCGTCATCCGCGAGCTCCGGAAGCGGCGCCCCCGGACGAGCGAGCGCGCCGGCGAGCTGGGACACCCCGGCGTCGAGCTCACGGCCGCCGGCGGCCACTAGGCCGTCGGTGAACAGCGCCAGCAGCCAGTCGGGGCCGAGCCGGACGACGTACTCCTTCACGTCGTCGCGCCGGGAGCCGAGCGGCGGCCCCACCTCCATGTAGAGCCGGGAGACGAGCCCATCCGGTGCGACCACCAGCGGCGGCGGGTGCCCGGCGCTGGCGAGCGTCACCCGGCCGCTGTCGGCCTCGACGACCGCGTAGATACAGGTGGCGAGCTGACCGGGGACGCCGTCCTCCACGGCCCCGCCAGCCGCCTCGGCCCCAGCAGCCGCGACGGCACCGCCGGCCGGGACAGCACTGCGGGCGAGGCCCGCCCGCCCGGACGGCTGGTACTCGTCCGCGAGGTCGGCGAGCACGCCGTCGAGCAGGGTGATCACCTCGTGGGGCGGAAGGTCCAGGCGCGCGCAGGCCCGCACCGAGGCGCGAAGCGCCTCCATCGCCGCCGCGGCGACCTCACCGCTCGCCGCGATGTTGCCGATCACCAGCCCGGCCCGGCCGGCGCCGAGATCCACCACGTCATACCAGTCCCAGCTCGTGTTCCCCTCGCCCGCCTGGTAGCGCGCGGCGACCGCGATACCAGCCGGCGTGAGCGCCCGCCGCGGCGCGGACCGCCGGCTGGCCGCCAGCGCGCGCGGCGCGGCGGCCGCGGCAAGTTCCGCCCGGTCGACCGCCTCGGCGGCGCGCCCGGCCAGCTCGCCGAGCAGGGCGAGGTCCTGCTCGGCCAGCGGTGGGCGTTCCCCCACCGCGGCCAGCAGCACGACCCCCACCGGGCGGCCACGACGCAGGATCGGCGCCGCGGCCACGGTGTGCGCCCCGGCCCTGCGCGCCCAGCGCACCTCGTCCGCCGACGAGGCCGACAGCGCTCGCCTGGCCGGTTCCTCGCCGGCGGCGGCCCCAGGAACAGACCTGCCCGCGTCACGCAAGGTGCTAAGCCGCGGCCCGCCGGCGGCGAACGCCTGGGCGACGGTGCTGGCCGCTGGCCAGCGGACGGGCCGTGGGCTCGGCGGGCCTTCGATGCCCGGCGCGGCGGCGGCCGCCACCCGCAGCAACGCGGGCGCGGCTGGGGCTCCCGCCGGATCGACGGATCCGGCGGGCAGGGCTGAGCTGGTGCCGTTCTTGCCGCCGTCGCCGGGCACGGCGCCGGGCAGGCCGCCGGGCACGCCGCCGGGCACGGCACCCTGCTCGCCGACCGCGGCGTCCCGGCCGTCGCCGGCGGTCGCGGGGTCGGCGAGCAGGTAAACCGCGCACAGGTCGGCGATCTCGCCGACGGCAGCCTCGGCGAGGGCACGCAGAGCCCGGTCCGGAGTGACGGCCGCCGCGGGCGCCGCCTGAGCGGCCGGGTCGGCGACGGCGGCCGCGTTCATGGCGGTGGTGACAGCGGCCAGCACCTCCAGCCTGCGGGCGGCCCGGTCGGCGTCGGCGCGCGCGGAGGCGGTGTGCTCCTGGGCGACGCGGCCGGCGGCGGCCTGCGCGAGCGCCCCTTCGAACAGCGCGGCCCGCTCGAAGGCGAGCGCGCACTGGTCGGCGAGCAGCTCCAGGTAGCCCCGCTCATCCAGGCTGAAGTCCCTGGCGGACGGGAAGCCGAACATCAGCACGCCGGTGGGGGCGTCGCCGCTGGCCAGCGGCAGCAGCGCCCAGGCCCGGTCGTCGGAGGCGCCCACGGCCGCGACCAGGTCGGGGACCGGCCAGCGCGCGGTCAGCTCCTCGCGGCTGGACAGGAAGAGCGGCCGCCGGCCGCGCACCACCTCGGCGGCCGGGTGGACCGCGCCGAGGCTGATCCGCGACCAGCGCGCCGCGTACTCGGCCGAGTAGCCCTGCAGGGCGCGGAAGGTCAGCTGTTCGCGCCCGTCGTCGATGAGCGCGACGCCCCGGCCGGAGGCGCCGAGCGCCCGGCCGGCGTCCATGATGACCGCGACCACGTCGTCGCTGGTCACGGCCCTGGCCAGCGCCGCGGTGATCCGCTGGATCTGCTCGACCCGGTCGGTGGTGACCCGCACCCGTCCGGAGGCCGACTCGCTGGCGGCCTGGGCCGCGCGCAGCTCGGTGATGTCGGTCAGGGCACCCACCCACTCGCCGCCGCCCGCGGCCGCGAGCGCCCGTGCCGTCATGACCCGCTCGGCACCGTCGGCGCCCAGCACCCGGAACTCGGCCTCGAAGCTCTCCCCGCGCTCCACCGCGCTCTGCCAGGCGCGGCGAACCGTGTCCCGGTCACCCGGGTGGACGGCGTCAAGCCAGCCGAGCCCGTCGGACTGGGCGCGCCGCTGACCGGTCACCGCCCGCCAGCGCGGCATGTCGCCGTCGAAGGCACCGTCCGGCCCGGCCCTCAGTACATCGGACGCGACGGCTTCGGCCAGCAGCCGCAGGCGCTCACGCTCGCGCGTCGCCTCCTGCTCGGCCTCCCGGCGGCCACTCACGTCGATCGCGACGAACACCGCGCCCAGCGGCATGCCACCGGGCCCCGCCACCGGGTACCAGCTGGCCTGCCACGTCTGGGTCGGCCCGGCGCCGCCGGTCGCGACGCTCATTTCCAGATCACCGACCGCCTCACCGGAACGCAGCGCGCGGCCGAGCAAGGTGGCCAGCTCGTGGCCGATCTCTCCCAGCAGTTCGGGCGCGGTGCGGCCGATGTGGTCGGCGACCGGCCGGCCGTTGAGCCGGGCCAGCACGTCGTTGACGCGTACGTACCGGCCGGAGGCGTCATGGAACGCGAGCGCGATCGGCGCCTGGCTGAACAGCGTCTCGGCGACCGCGGCCGACGTCGGCAGCGCGCCACCGACGGGGCCGCCCGCGGGCGGCACCGCGGGTGGCCCCGTCTGCGCGCCGCCCTGGCCGGGGCCGCCCGATGACGGACCGGACTGACCGGGCTGGCCCATCTGGCTGGCTCCGCCGCCCGGCATTCCCGCCGACGCCACGGCGAGCGCCGAGGGCGGAGCAGGCGGAGGCGGAGGCGGGAACGGCGCGGCTCCGGGGGGCGCCGACGCCGCCTGGCCGGCGAACGGCGGAAGCTCGCCCGGCGGGTAGCTGGGCGGGGGCGGCGGTGTGGTGGCGAGCCCAGGTGACGCCGGGCGAGCCGCCTCGGGCACCGCCGAGCGCGCCGATGGCTCGGCCGGGGCTGCCGGGGGGGCCGAGGTGGGGTGCCGTGCGGCCGGGCCGTACGAGTCCTGTCCAAAGGCCTGCCGCGCGGCGGACACGTCGCCGTAGCCGCCGGACGCGGCGGGCTGTCCCTGGCCGGCGGGTGCCGCGACGTCGAAGCCGGCGGCGTACCCGGCGTCCGGCCCCCGGTCGTGGCCGCGGGCTTCCTGAGGATGCTCGTACCCGGGCTCCGGGCCGCGGGCGTAGTTAGCGGACTCGTAGCCGCCGGCGTTCCCGCCCGCCGCGGGGGCGCCGTAGCCGCCTTGGCCGGCGCCGCCGTAGCCGCCGGCGGCGTACGAGCCGGCGTCATACGAGCCGTGGTCGTACTGGCCCTCGCCGTACGCGCCGGTGCGGTAGGCCCCGTTCTGGTAGGGGTCGTAGGCGTTGGGGGCGTAGGCACCGTTGCTCGGTCCACCGTTGCTGGCGGTGTCGCCACCATGGGCGCCGTTGCTGGGGGCGCCCTCGTACCCGGCCCGCGCGCCGCCGCCGGCGTCGGGATAGGGGGAACCGGCCGGCCGGTTCGGCGGCTGCGCGAGCCCGGCGATGTGTCCCTGCTCCGGGCGGGCCGCGGCGGCCGGCGGCCAGACCGCTGACGTGCTCCAGTCCTGGCCGCCGTTCCAGTGCCGGTCGCTCCACTCCTGGCCACCTGACGGCGTCGCCGGCGGCCACGGCGCCGCGCCGGACCGCGGGTCCGCGTCCTCTGGGGCGACGAATCCGTGTTCCGGCCAAGGCGAGACGTACCCGCCACCCTGGCCCGCTGGCTGGCGTCCGGACGGCTCGGCGGCAGAGGACGACGTCATGGGTCCCGATTGTCGACGGTGGGAACATGTTGTGTGGAACCGGGCCGAACCCTGCGGCCCCCGCGCGACAGGGAACGAGTTCTCGGCGAGCGCCGAAGACGCCCGACCAGCCCGTCAGCCCACCCACGCTGCCGCCATCGGCGACCGGTTGGTCCCGATTCGCACCATCTGGTATCCGCGGCGACATACAGACGTCACAATCCGCGCCGCATGCCGTCGTCGATGCAGGCGGTCCGGTGAAGTGTGAGCCTGCTGACGATGTCGCCGGATGGCGTCAGCGAACGACGTCGACGGACGGCGTCAGCGGTCGGCACCGACGCTCGGCATGGGAGCCGTCCAGTACCGCCGCGGGCCGGCGTCGGCGCGGCGCGACGGCGGCCCGGTGACCACCTCCGCGGACAGGACGGCCACGCCCTCCGCCGACACGATCACCGGATCCAGGACGAGCCGCGCGACGTCGGGCAGGTCGTCGGCGAGCCGGGCGACCCGCAGGATCGTCTCCCGCAGCGCCGCGACGTCCACCGGCCGCGAGCCGCGGTACCCGGACAGCAGCGGAGCTCCCCGTACCGATCCGAGCAGCCGGTCAGCGTCGACATCGGTCAGCGGCAGGATGTGGTGCGCCCGGTCACCGAGCAGGTCCATGGCCGGTCCCGCCAGCCCGAAAGACACCAGCGGCCCGTAGCGGGGGTGCTCCTCGGAGCCGAGCACCACGGCCACGCCGGCGGGCGCCATCCGCTGCACCACCAGCGGTACGTCCGGCCCGACCTGGGCACGCAGGGAGGCCCAGGCCGCCCGCATCGCCGTCTCGTCCGGAAGCGCGAGGCGCTGGCCGCCGAGCTCGGGGCGGTGCCGGTAGGGCCGCGACCTGGCCTTGAGCACCGCGGGCCAGCCCAGCCGGTGGGCGGCGCTGACCGCGGCGTCCTCGTTCTCCGCCCGGATCACCGGCTCCACGGACACCCCATAGCAGCCGAGCAGGGCGGCGCCCTGCGCGTCGTCGAGCCGGCCCACCCGGCCAGCCACCAATGCCCTCGCCGCGTCGACGCGCACGCTGAGCACCGGAACGGCTCCGAGCGGGCGCGACCGCCATTCCGCGTAGGCCACGACGCGGCGAAGCGCCGCGACGGTCCCCTCCGGCGAGGGGTAGGCCGGCACCGGGCCGAGCTCGGGAACCCGCGCGCCGCCGAGCACGCTTGCCAGCACGGGAATGTCGAGACGCGCGGCCGCCGCCGCGACCGCCGCGGCCAGCGGGGCGATCGGCAGTGGCGGCAGCGGGGCGACGGTGACCATCAGCGCGTCCGACCGCTCGGCGGCCGACAGCATCGCCTCGGCGTGCAGCTCCGGGGAGCTGCCGAGCTTGAGCAGGACGGACTCGACCGACAGGCCCACGGCCTCGGCGGCCTCGACCGTGAGACGGACCAGCGCGCGTGAGTCGCCGACGACGGTCACCCGGTCGCCCCGGGGCAGCGGCTGACTGGCGAGCAGCTGCGCGACGTCGAAGCCCGCCGAGACCCGGTCGACGGCGATCACGCCGGCCTGCCGCAGCAGCGCCGCCTCCAGCTCGGAACGCCCCGCGCGCACGACCACGACCGGGAGGGAACGCCCGGCCCGGCGGGCGAGCCGCGCGAACTTGCGCGGGTTGCCGAAGGTCTCCAGATGCAGCAGCGCGACGTCGGTCGCCGGGTCGTCCTCCCAGTACTGCAGCATGTCGTTGCCGCTGACGTCGGCGCGGTCCCCGGCGGAGACGAACACCGACAGCCCCAGGCCGCGGGTCTCCGCGGCGCCCAGCATGGCGGCTCCCAGCGGCCCTGACTGCGAGTAACAGCCAATCCGTCCAGGTGGTGGCATCTGGGTCGTGAGCGAGGCGTTCAGGCCCACCGCCGGGCTCTGGACCCCGAGGCTCGCCGGTCCCACGACCCGCATGCCCGCGGCGCGGGCGGCGCCCGCGAGCGTCGCCTCAGCCGGCTCGTCGCGCAGGTCCGTGATCACCACCAGGCCACGCACACCGTGGCGCCCGCAGGCAGCGACCGCCTCGCTGACCTCCGCCGGCGGCACGCACAGCACCGCGAGGTCCACCGGTCCGTCGACGTCCTCGACACTGGCGAAGGCCCGCACCGACGAGACGGCGCCCGACGCGGCGGCCGCCACCGGGTTCACCGGGTAGACAGGGCCGTCGAACCCGGCGCGCAGCAGGTTGCGCAGCACCGCGTTACCGGTCGCGTCGTGGCGGCGGGAGGCACCGATCACCGCCACCGCGCGGGGGCGCAGCAGCCGTCCGATGGAGGCCGACTCGGCCCGGTGCTCCCGGGCGCGCATCACATCCACCGATCTCTCGGTGGGGGCGATGTCGAACGACAGCCGCACCGCGCCGGATTCCCAGGTTCTGGACACCTTGTAACCGGCATCGAGGAAGACCCGGGTCATCGTCTGGTTCTCGGCCAGCACCTCCGCGTCGAACCGGCGGATGCCGCGTTCCCAGGCCGCGGCGGCGAGGTGCTCCAGCAGCACGGAGCCGAGTCCTCGGCCCTGCTGGGCGTCCTCGACGAGGAAGGCCACCTCGGCGGCGGGGGCCGGACGGATGATCGGCGTGTCCCGGCGCGTCTCGGCGGCCACCGCGGGCGGCGCGGCAGCGGCCTCGTCCGCGGGCAGGCCCTCCCAGTGCGCGAGGGCGACGAGGTCGGTGCCGATGAGCGCGACGAGGGCGCCGCGCACCGACTGGTCAACGATCGTGAACCGATCCACGTCCGCCTGGGTCAGCCCCCGGCGCACCCCGAAGAACCGCAAGTAGATCGAGCGTTCCGACAGCCGCTCCCAGAAGGCCAGGAGCCGCGGGCCGTCGGACGGCAGGATCGGCCGGATGTGCGCGGTCCCGCCGTCGGCGAGGATCACGTCGGCCTCCCAGCCCGCCGGGTATCCCGGTGGGAGGACCGCCTGCTCAGTCACCAGCGTCGCTGAAGGGCAAAGGGCGTGCGAAGATGTTCTTCCCTCGCACGCCCCGAGGGCACTGTTCCCGGGATCACTAACGGTCACGGAGCGGGTCGAGGCCGTTCAGTGGCAGCACCTCGCGACGGGTGGCCGCGACCGCCCGGTCGAGCGGGTCGTCCGGGTCACCCTCGCCGGCGTCCCATGGGTGACAGGCGACCGGCCCGCCGCCGTCGCCGAACGCCGCCGGCATCGCCACGCCCCGCCCGGGCGGGCGCAGCGTGGCCGCGTCCACCCGGCCGGGCGCGCTCTCGCGCCACTGTTCCGGCAGCGGGCGGTCCACCGGCAGCGGTGCGTGCGCCGCGATCGCCAACAGGTGGGTCCAGGCCCGTGGAACGACGGTCTCCAGCGCGTATCCGCCGCCGCCGCAGGCGAGCCAGCGCCCGCCCGCGACCTCGTGCGCCAGCTCGTGCAGTGCCAGGTAGGAGGCGCGCTGGCCGTCGATGGTCAGCCGCAGGTCGGCGAGCGGGTCGAGGCGGTGGGTGTCGCAGCCGTGCTGCGTGACCAGCACGTCCGGGCGGAACTGGCGCAGCAGCACCGGCACCACTCCGGAGAACGCGCGCAGCCAGCCGGCGTCGTCGGTGCCCGGCGGGAGCGCCACGTTGACCGCGGTCCCCTCGGCGTCGCCGGTCCCGACCTCGTCCGGGAACCCGGTGCCGGGGAACAGACTGCGGCCTGTCTGGTGCAGCGAGATCGTGAGCACCCGCGGGTCGCCGTAGAACGCGGCCTGCACGCCGTCGCCGTGGTGCACGTCGATGTCGACGTAGGCCACGCGGCGGGCCCCGGCCGACAGCAGCCAGGCGATCGCCACCGCCGGGTCGTTGTAGACGCAGAATCCGCTCGCGCCGGCGCGCATCGCGTGGTGCAGGCCGCCCGCCAGCGCCAC
This sequence comes from Pseudofrankia coriaricola, assembly GCF_032027725.1. Lineage (NCBI taxonomy): Bacteria > Bacillati > Actinomycetota > Actinomycetes > Frankiales > Frankiaceae > Pseudofrankia > Pseudofrankia coriaricola. The sequence continues at coordinate 48,248 of NZ_JASNFO010000050.1, forward strand.
CGCGTGCTGATGGGTGCCCGACCACACCGCTCGCGCGGCGGCCAGCGTGCCCCCGGTCACCGCGGCGGCCGCCTCGTGCATCCGCTGGAACACCGGGTTGTCCGCGGTGCCGAGCGCGAACATCGCGGCCAGCCGCGGGTTGGCCCCGCCGGGGGCACCCACATGGCGGACCGCGGCGACGTAGGCGGGGTCGTGCACCAGCTCGATCAGCTGGTCGGACGCGAGCGACCCGGCGGCGGTCGCGACGCCCGGCGCCTCGAGCACGCCCGCGCGCGTCGCCAGATCCATGGTCAACGCGAGGCGCACCGGGTGCAGCGGGTGATGCGGGCCGAAGTCGTAGCCCAGCATCGCCTCGTCCCAGACCACCAGCGTGTCCTGACCGGTCCCGGCGGGGTGGCGGGGCTCACCGCCACTACCGGGCCGGCCGGCGATGGGGGCAGGCCCGTCGCTCACGCCGCCGATGGTCTCCATAGGGCGAAGGTAGTCCCCCCGGCACGCATCGCGACGCCCATCGCCCGTCTTTGACCGTCACATGGTGGTCGGGGTGGAATGCCGGAACCGATTGATTAGGGTCAGGTCACGTGGCGGGCAACGAGATGGCGCAGACCTCCGACGAGGGCACAACCGGGGTGGTGCGGGCCGGCACGCTGCTGTGGGAGCCCCCGGCCGAGCGGGTGCGCGATGCCGGGGTGACGCACTACCTCGATTTCCTCGCCAGTGAGCACGGCCTGTCGTTCGCTGACCCGCGGGACCTGTGGCGGTGGTCCGCCGCCGAGCCCGGCGCGTTCTGGGAAACGATCTGGAACTTCTGCGGCGTGCGCGGCCAGCGCGGCGACGGCCCGGCGCTGGCCGACGCGCGGATGCCCGGCGCGGTCTGGTTCCCCGGGGCGAAGGTGAACTACGCCGAGAACGCCCTGAGCCGCCGCGGCGGGGAGCCGGCGCTGATCGCCATCAGGGAGGACGCGGCGACCGTCGTGATCTCCTGGGACGAGCTGCGCCGCCAGGTGGCCAAGTGCGCCGGGGGGCTGCGCCGGCTCGGGGTGCACCGCGGTGACCGGGTGGCCGCGGTGCTGCCGAACTGCGCCCACACGGTGATCCTCATGCTTGCCACCGCGAGCATCGGCGCGGTCTTCTCGAGCTGCTCGCCGGACTTCGGCCCGTCGGGGCTCGCCGACCGGTTCAGCCAGATCGCGCCGAAGGTGCTGGTCGCCGTCGACGGCTACACCTACAACGGAGTCCAGCACGACATCCTGCACAACATCGCCGAGCTGGTCGAGGTGCTGCCCGGCCTCGCCGCGACCGTCGTCGTGCCGTATGTGGCCGCCGACGTCGTCGAGCGCGCCGAGCGCCTGGCCCTGCCGGGGATGACCTGGTGGGACCAGCTGGTCATCGGCCTGGAGGAGGTGCCCGAGTTCGAGCCGATGCCGTTCGCCGCGCCGCTGTGGATCCTCTACTCCTCCGGCACCACCGGGCTGCCCAAGCCGATCGTGCACAGCCACGGCGGAATTCTGCTGGAGCACCTCAAATCGCTCGCGCTGCACCTGGATCTCGGCCCCGACGACCGCTTCTGCTGGTTCACCACCACCGGCTGGATGATGTGGAACTTCCTCGTCTCCGGTCTGCTCGTCGGGTCGACGATCGTGCTCTACGACGGCAGTCCAAACTTCCCCGATTTGTCGACGCTGTGGCGGCTGGTCGAGGCGCTCGGCCTGACCTGTCTGGGCGTGTCGGCCGCATTCCTGCACAGCTGCCTGGGCCGAGGGCTCTCCCCGTGCGTGGTCGCCGACCTGTCGACGCTGCGGACGCTCGGGTCGACCGGCTCGCCGCTGTCCACCGACGGCTATGCCTGGGTGTACGACTCGGTGAAGCCGGACGTGCTGCTGACGTCGATCAGCGGTGGTACGGACGTGTGCGGGCCGCTCGCCGCCGCGTTGCCCACCATGCCGGTACGCGCGGGCGAGATCGGGCTGCGCGCGCTCGGCTGCGCAGTGGACGTCTTCGACGAGCAGGGCAGGCCGGTCGTCGACGAGGTCGGCGAGCTGGTGGTCACCGCGCCGATGCCGTCGATGCCGCTGCTGTTCTGGGGCGACCGGGACGGCTCCCGGCTGCGGGAGAGCTACTACTCGATGTATCCCGGCGTGTGGCGGCACGGCGACTTCGCGCGGCTCACCCTGAGCGGGGCCGTGGTCATCGAGGGCCGCTCGGACGCGACCCTGAACAGGGGTGGCGTCCGGCTCGGCACCGCGGAGCTGTATCGGGTGGTCGAGCGGTTCGAGGGCATCGCCGACAGCCTGGTCGTCGACACCTCCGGCCCGAGCCAGACCGGCCAGCTGTTCCTGTTCGTCGTCCCGACCAGGCGCGGCAGCCTGACCCGGGAGATGGGCGAGGCCCTCAAGGCCGAGATCCGCGCCGAGCTCTCCCCGCGGCATGTCCCCGACACCGTCATCGAGATCCTCGACGTTCCCCGCACCCTCACCGGCAAGAAGCTGGAGGTCCCGGTGAAGCGCCTCCTGACCGGCGTCCCCCTCGACCGCGCCGTCAGCCTCGCCGCCGTGGCCAACCCGGAGGCCCTCGCGCCGTTCATCCGGTAGGTGTGTTGCTGGTTCGGGTGCGATCCGCTTGAGCGGTCCGACCACCACAGCACGCCTGTGTGGGGAGTATTTCGGTTCGCTCTCGGCCCGGACGATGTAGCGGGCTGGGGTGGAAGGTTGTTGCTGGTTCGCTCCGTGCGGGCGGCGCGCTCCGGCCCCGTACTCGCTTCGCTCCCACGGGACCTCCGCGCGCCGTCCTCCTCCGCTCACGGGCGCTACGGCGACCTCCGCTGCGGCCCACCCACATCGCTTCGCTCGTAGGCAGGCCTCCGCGGAGGCGCGCCTCTGCGCCGCACGGTCACCCGCCGATTTAGCGTCACCAAGCCAAGCCCGGGCCGGCGGACCACTTCGCTTCGCTCGTGGGGGCCTCCACGCCGCGGGCTGTCCGCTGCTGAACGTTGCAGACCGCTACACGAGGAAGGCCCGCCCCCCGTTCGGGGGCGGGCCTTCTACTACCTGTTCTTGCTAGTCCAAGAACTCGCGCAGGCGACCGGCCACGGCCGGCTTGCGCAGCTCCCGGAGAGTGTCGCGCTCGATCTGGCGGATGCGCTCGCGGGTCAGACCGAGGCGGTTGCCGACCTCCGCGAGGGTGTGCTGCTTGCCGTCGGCCAGGCCGAACCGCAGCCGCATCACCTCGCGCTCGCGCGGTGACAGGTTGCCGAGAACGTTGTCGATCTCATCCTGCATGGCGCCGTATGAGGCGGCGTCCGCCGGCGAGGTCGCGTCGGCATCCTCGATGAAGTCGCCGAGCACGGAGTCGCCGTCGTCGCCGACGGTCGTCTCCAGGCTGACCGTGTCCTGCGCGTAGCGGCGCAGCTCCACGACCTGCTCGAGCGGCATGTCCAGCTCCAGCGCGAGCTCCTCGTCGGTCGGCTCACGGCCGAGCGAGGAGACCAGCTGTCGCTGCAGCCGAGTGATCTTGTTGATCTGCTCGACCACGTGGACCGGGATGCGGATGGTGCGGGCCTGGTCGGCGAGAGCCCGGCCGATGGCCTGCCGGATCCACCAGGTCGCGTAGGTGGAGAACTTGTAGCCCTTGGCGTAGTCGAACTTCTCGACCGCGCGGATCAGGCCGAGGTTGCCCTCCTGCACCAGGTCGAGCAGCGTCATTCCCCGGCCGCTGTACTTCTTCGCGACCGAGACGACCAGGCGCAGGTTCGCCGAGACGAGCTGCTGCTTCGCGGCCTCGCCATCGCGGACGAGTCGCTTGAGATCCCGACGCAGGTCGGGCTCGAGCTCCTCGGCCGTGGCCAGCTTGTGTTCCGCGAACAGGCCGGCCTCGACGCGCTTGGAGAGCTCTACCTCCTGAGCGGCGTTGAGTAGCGGGACCCGGCCGATCTCGCGCAGGTACATGCGCACGAGGTCGGCGGTGCCCGCATGCTCGGTCGTGGTCCGGCCGGTCGTCCCCGCGGGCTCGGAGGATCGCTCCTCCTCCTCGAGGACGTCGACACCGGCAGCCGTCAGCCGGGCGACCAGCGCCGGCAGAAGCTCGGTGCCGACGTCGGCGGACTCGAGAGCCTCGCGCAGCTCGGACCGGCTGACCTCGCCGGACTCGCGGCCGCGCGCGATCAGGTCGGCAACCGCGCTGACGTCGAGCTCATCGATGTCCTCAGCAACCGCCGTCAGCGTGCGGCCGGTGGAGGAGCGGGCAGCGGCAGTCGACCGACGCGGGCGCCGCGCGCTGGTACGCGCGCGCGGGGCGTCGTCGTGAAGTTCCAGAGCAGGCAGCGTCATCAGTGATAGATCCGAAGGTCGGTGCGGGTGGGTCGTCGTCCTTGCACGTGGAGGTAACGTCTGACGACGCGAACCAATTCCCCGCGCAGGCACAGCCGGACGGCAGCGAACGCCGGGCCTACGCCGCAGTGTAGACCCTCACCCTCGGAACACTGAACCCGCTTGTCGCGAAGACTACCCCGCAGATCGGCTTCTGTGGTCAGAACAACCAACTATCTAGGTAGCTCTTCCACGGCTCCAGCGCACCTCGGTAGCGTTAAGTAACGCCACGAGGCAAGGCCAACACCCTCGGCACAGAAAGCTACGTCACGCCGTGTGGCCCAGCCCTCCCTCGGACATCCCGTTGCCCGACGCAGACGGAGTACCCGGCGTGCCGCGCATAATCGGGCCAATCGACGTGACCCACGCCACATCTAAGCGACACGCCGTCAGCCCGCCGAGCAGCGCGGGGCCGACCGCGCCGACGCCGGCCGGCCCCGCCTGGCCGCGCGGCCTAGCCGCGCGGCGAGGAGGGCAGCTCGTCGCTGGCGCGCCGGGCGTCCGGCACCCCGGACACCCCCAACCGGGAGGCCGCGCGCGCCGCGGTCGCCTGGATCTCCGGCAGGTCCGGCCGCGCCAGCAGGTCGACCAGCAGCGCCGCCGTCCAGGAGAAGCTGTTGCTGCCGGCGCCGGAGCCGTCCAGTGGCGAGTAGTACTCGAACATCTGGCCCGAGCTGGAGATCAGGTTCAGCACGCCCGCGCGCAGCTCCCGGGCGGCGTCCAGCCGGCCGTAACGCTCCAGGCCGTCGGCGAGCAGCCAGTTGATGTTGATCCACACAGGACCCTGCCAGTAGCACCGGGGCAGGAAAGCGGGGTCGTCCGCGGGCACGCTCGCCACGCCGTAGCGCGGCCAGTACCGCGGCGACGTCATAGCCTTCACCAACCCGTCGACCCGTTCCTCGGGAACGACGCCGGCATACAGCGGAAGGAAACCGCCGACGGTCTCATGCTGGAGGAGCTCGCCCGTGCGGAAGTCCCGGCTGTAGTACGTCGACTCCGCCCAGAGCCGCTCCATCGCCTCCCGGCAGCGGCGCATCGAGCGGGTCAGCCGCTTCGGCAGCTTCACCCCGACCTCGGCGGCGATCTCGACGAGATGGTCGTTGGCCCGCACCAGGATCGCGTTGAACGCGACGTCCTGGACCAACGGCACGTCGGTCTCGCGGATGCTGCGGAACGAGTAGCTCGACCGGCGCAGCTCACGGACGACGCGGTACAGCGTGAACAGGTCCGCCGAGGTGAGCCGCTCCTCGACCGGCACCTCCTTGGCGTCGCGGCGCAGTGCGTCGAGAGCCTCCGCGGTGCCCAGCCGGCGCAGTACCTTCACCCGGCGCGGGGTGATCGGCAGCGTGGCCTCCATCCACGGCGGCGTGTTGTCCATCCCGGACTCCCATGAGTGCACCAGCGTCACGAGCCCGTCGTCGTCGGGGTCACGCTCGGTGTGCAGGAACTGGTGGAAGCGGATCAGGCCGGGAAGCAGGGCGCGGTAGAAGTCGGCGCGGGACCGCGGGTCGAGCATCTCGCCCACCCGGACCGCAGCCTCGGCGATCATCGGGGGCTGCGTGATACCGGTGCTCTGCGCGCCGGACGCCGTCGTCACGAACCGGTCGCAGCGCCAGCGCTGCGGGCCGGCATGGTAAAAGTCGTCGACCTCGGCGAAGATCACGTGCGGAATCATGCCGTTCGGCCATTGACCGCGCAGCAACGAAAGCACCTCGGCGGCGGCCCGCGCTGGGTCGATGTGACGCAGCCCGATCGCGATGAAGCAGGAGTCCCAGAGCCACTGATGTGGGTAGAGCGTGGGAGATGGCCTGGTGACGTCGCCGAGGTCGTTTCCGCGCAGTACCTCGAGCGCGGTCGCGCGCAGGGTCTGCAGGCTAGGGGACAGCGTGGGAACGGGGGCACCGGTGGACGTCGGAGCGGGCATCGTGCGAGGGTATCCACCTTCTGTTGCGCCGAAGCTTCGTACCGGGTAGAAGCCGGACGGACACGGAGTTTCCTGCCCCGTCCGGACCAGTTCCGCATCTATCAGGTCAAAATGGCAGATTCAGTCCGCGAACGGGCCGATGTGGTGCGCCCGCTCGCGTTGATCCACATCTGGATATGCGGCGCACGCCAACGACCTGTCCCGCTGATGCCCGATCGTCCTGTCGATGACAACCGAGGTCCGCGCGCCGACGATCCGTCGGCGGACTGGCGGTCGCTCGCTGAGAAGGTAGAAGACCGTCGTCTCGAGCCGCGACGGATCATCAGACCAGTCGCCATAGACCTCCCACGAGATTCCCGCAAACGTTCTGCCGGTCCGAGCGCGCCAGGCATGGATCGCGTCATGCGTCCGGCGAAGCCGGTCATAACCGCCCCTATGCACAGCAGTCGCGACCTCACCCGCGGGCGTGTCCGCCGGGACGACCTCCCCCGCGGCGTGGAACACCCGGATCACCTCGACCCCGAACTCGACCTCCATCGCCGCGTCCGTGCCTGTCGGGTGGTGGTACGGGAAGACGTTGTGCCCGTCGGTGCGCAGCCCCGGGCGGGCACGGAGGAACGCCCACACCTTGTCGAGCGCCGGCCCCCACGCCGTACCCACCGAGCCGATCTCCACGCGCCGGCGGACGACAGCCAGTCGACGACCTGGAACGACCTGAACATCGACGTTCGTCATGCGTCCCTCAGCCTTTCCGCCGTTCAGAGGGCGGCCGTCGGGCAGCCCGCCGCGTCGCGGATGATGCGCACCAGCTGAGCGCCGCCGTCCGCGAGTGAGCCGTCGTTCTCGATCACCGCGTCGACCCGGTGGCCTGGGGCCGGGTCGGGACGGGCCAGGCGCTGCCCGATACCGGGTTCGGGCTCGCGGCGGCGGGCGCGCAGCCGCTGCGCGCGTACCTCCTCCGACACGGTCACCCGGACCACGACGAACCGCCGGTAGCGGCCGGCGAGCTCGTCGATCACGGCGCGGGAGACGTTGGCGACGACGACGCGGCCGTCGCGTACCTCAACGTCAGCCGACGCCAGGATGCCGTAGCGAAGCCCGTGCGCGTGCCAGTACACGGCGAAGTCACCGCGTTCGCTGGCCTGGGCGAACTGCTCCTCGCTCACCGGCTCGTGATCCTCGCCGGGACCCGGCGGCCGGGTGATGACGCGTCGGGGGAAGCTGGCGAGGGCCCCGGAATGTTCGCGGGCAAACGACAGCAGGGCATCCTTGCCGACGCCGCTGGCGCCCACGACGGCCACGAAGGCACCGGGGCCGATCAGCGCGGCGTCGGAGCCGATCGGCTCGCTCACGTCACCCGCACCCCCTCCCGGTACACGCCGCGGACGACGGGCACGCGCAGCCCGCGCGGGTGGTGCTCGGTGCCCGGCAGGTCGTGCGCGCCCACCCGCACCAGGTCGGCGCGCCTGCCGACCGTGATCTCGCCGCGGTCGTCGAGGCCGACCGCCCGCGCCGGGTTGCCGCTGACCAGCGCCGCGCCCTCGGGAAGCCCGATCGCGCCGTCGGCGGCCAGCTGGAACACGGCCTGCAGCGGGCTCGACGGCACGTAGTCGGAGGACAGGATGTGCAAGAGCCCAAGTCCGAGCAGCTCGGCCGCGGCCACGTTGCCCGACTGACTGCCGCCGCGGACGATGTTGGGGGCGCCCATGACGATCCGCTGGCCGTGCTTTACGGCCTCGCCGGCGGCGAGCACGGTGGTCGGGAACTCGGAGATGCATCCCCCGAGCGCGACCGACTCGGCGACGTGGTCGGGCGTCGCGTCGTCGTGGGTCGCCAGGGTGATCCCGCGCTCCACGGCGAGCCCCGCGATCGCGCGGCGGTGCTTGTCCGCGTAGAGCGCCGACTGCTCGAGCAGGGGGGCGACGAAGGCGTCGAACTCGGACTCCGCGACGTAGCCCATGCCGACGTGGAACCGCTTGAACACCTCGAGGTCGGCGTACTGACGCTGGCCGGGGGTGTGGTCCATCAGGGAGACCAGCTTCACGTACGGGTCGTCGGCGAACTCGCCGAACGCGTCGAGGCAGTTCGGCGCGGACACCTCACAGCGCACGTGGATCGCGTGCTCGGCGCGTGTCAGGCCGGCGCCGGCCGCCAGCTCGATCGTGTCCGCCAGGTGCCGGGCGGTCGCGGCGGCCGCGTCCCTCTTGTCATCGGCGGAGGAGCCGATGCGCACCGCGTCAAACACCGTGGTCGCGCCGCCGGCCGCCAGCTGCGCGTCGCTGGCGAGCACGGCGGGCAGGGGATCCCACCGCACGCCCGGCCGCGGGGAGAAGTGGTACTCCAGGTGGTCGGTGTGCAGCTCGACCACGCCGGGCAGCAGGTAGTCGCCGTCCAGGTCCTCGCCGGCCGCGGCCGGGTCGGAGCCGATGTCGGCGATCAGGCCGTCGCGGATCAGCACCGAGCCGGACAGGATCTCATCGGCCAGGACGATGTGGGCGTTGCGGAGCACAGTTTCGCGCGTCATCGCGTTCCTTCGCTGACTGTCGAGACTTCGGCGGGTGCGGGTGCGGGTTTGGGTGCGGGTGCGCGGACCGGCCGCAGCGGGTGCAGCGCGCGCAGCGCGAATGGGGCGCCGGGCTCGGCCTCGGTGAACAGGGCGAGTGCGTCGACGGGCACGGTGGCTCCGAGCGAGGCGGCGAACCAGCCGCTCAGGGCACGTTCCACGGCCGGCTGCCGCCCCGGCGCGATGCGGTCGGTGAGGGTGAGGTGGAAGCGGAACTCGTCGAGCACGTACGGGTAGCCCCAGGCCCTGAGCAGTTCGCGCTGGCGCGGCGTGAGCGAGGCCGGCCTGCGGCGGGCAAGCTCGGCCTCGGTCGCCGGGGCGCGGAACCCGTCGAAGCCGGTCACCACCGCCTCGGCGAGTGCGTACAGTTCCGCTGCCTCCGCTCCTGGCACCAGGGCGAAGAAGTCGCCGAGGCGGGTGAGGGACAGGCGCGGGATCATCACTGCGGCGCGGCCCGCGGCAAACCGCGCCAGGGCGTCGTCGAGGTCCTCGGGCGTGCGGCCCTCGGCGAGGCGGAACGGTGCCTTGAGCGTGGCGTGGAAGCCGTATCGGCGCGCGTCGACGGTCATCGCGTCGACGGTCTCGCGGGTCCAGCCGGCGGGGACGCCCGGTGTGACCGGCTCCCCCGAGACGCCGCGGCCCAGCCATTGCTCGGCCTTCTCGCGTAGCTCCCCGGCCACGGCATCCATGGAACCGGTGCCCGGCGCCGCGTAGATCGCGAACCGTGCGGTCACGCCGCCGCTCCGACAGCCGGGGCGAACATCTCGACTCCGACGACGCGGTCGGCGACGGCGTCGCGCACCGCCGCGTCGTGGAAGATGCCGAGCATGGCGACGCCCCGGGCGCGCTTCTCGCGGATCAGCTCGGTGACGACGTCGCGGTTGCGCGCGTCGAGCGAGGCGGTGGGCTCGTCCAGCAGCAGCAGCGGCAGTTCGGTCACGAATCCACGCGCGATGTTGACGCGCTGCTGCTCGCCACCGGAGAAGGTGGCCGGCGGCAGGCTCCACAACCGTTCGGGGATGGCGAGCCGGGTAAGCAGCTCCGCCGTTCGCTCGCGTGCTTCCGCCGCGGGAACGCCGCGCTCGACGAGCGGCTCGGCGACGACCCGCAGGGCGCCCACGCGGGGCACGCAGCGCAGGAACTGGCTGACGTACCCCATCGTGTCGCGGCGGGCGCGGAGCACCTGGCGCGGGTCCGCTGCGGCGATGTCGATGACACTGTCGACGGCACCGTCGACGGCACCGTCAACATCGCCGCCCGGGCGCCTCAGAACAATGGCGCCGCGGTCGGCGGCGTAGTTGCCGTAGACCATCTTGAGGATCGAGCTCTTGCCCGCGCCCGAAACTCCCCCGAGCGCGACGCACTCGCCGGCACGCACCTCGAAGGTGAGCCCCCGCAGCACGGGCAGCCGCTGGCCGCCCTGCAGATACATGGTGAAGGTCTTGTCGACGCCGGAGACGGCGAGGATCGGCGGCGCCGCAACCGCTGGAACAGCCATGGTCGGATCACCCCTGGAGGATCGAGGAGACGAGGAGCTGGGTGTAGGCGGCCTGGGGGTCGTCGAGCACCCGGTCGGTGAGGCCGGACTCGATGACGCGGCCGTCCTTCATCACCAGGGTTCGGTGCGAGATGAGCCGAGCCACCGCCAGGTCGTGCGTGACGATGATCACGGCCAGGCCGAGCTCGGCCACGAGCGAGCGGATCAGGTCGAGAAGGCGCGCCTGCACCGACACGTCAAGGCCGCTGGTGGGCTCGTCCATGAACACCAGGCGTGGCGAGACGACGAGGTTGCGGGCGATCTGCAGGCGCTGGCGCATGCCGCCGGAGAAGGTGACGGGAGCGTCGTCGATGCGATCGACGGGGATCTCCACCCGCCGCAGCCACTCCGCCGCGGCGGCGCGGATGCGGCCGTAGTGGCGCCAGCCCGTCGCCATCAGCGGCTCGCCCACGTTGCCGCCCGCGCTCACATGCATGCGCAGCCCGTCGGCGGGATCCTGGTGGACGAAGCCCCACTCGGTGCGCCACAGCCGGCGCACCGCGCTCTCGCCGATCTCGGACAGGTCCGCCGCCCAGCCGTCGGCGGTGCGGTAGCGGATGCTGCCCTCGGTCAGGCTGAGGCGCTGGGAGAGCGTGCCGAGCAGCGTCGACTTCCCCGATCCTGACTCGCCGACCACGGCGATCACCTCGCCGGGCCACAGGTCGAGGTCCACGCCGCGGCAGCCCCAGCGGTCGCCGTAGCGGTGGCCCGCGTCGCGGACCTCCAGCAGAGGTTGCGCGCCGCTCACGCGGTCACCTCTTCGTCGACGTCGACGTCGATCGCGGCGGCGGCCGCGCGTTCGCAGTGGTCGGTGTCGGAGCAGACGAACATCGATCCGCCGACGTCGTCGGTGATGACCTCGTCGAGGTAGATGCCGACGGAGCCGCAGATCGCGCAGGGCTCGTCGAAGCGCCGCGGTTCGAAGGGGTGGTCCTCGAACCCGAGGCTCTCGACGTCGGTGTAGGGCGGCACGGCGTAGATGCGCTTCTCGCGCCCGGCGCCGAACAGCTGCAACGCCGGATTGCGGTGCATCTTCGGGTTGTCGAAGCTGGGGATCGGGGACGGCGCCATGAGATAGCGGCCCGCGACCATGACGGGGTAGTCGTAGGTGGTCGCGACGTGGCCGTACCTGGCGATGTCCTCGTACAGCTTGACGTACATGAGCCCGTAGTCCGCCAGGGCGTGCAGACGGCGGGTCTCGGTCTCGCGCGGCTCCAGGAACCGCAACGGCTCGGGCCCCGGCACCTGGTAGACGATCGTCTGCCCTTCGGCCAGCGGCGTCTCGGGAATGCGGTGGCGGGTCTGGATAATGCTCGCCTCGTCGGTGCGCGTCGTCGTGCGCACCCCTGCGACGGCGGCGAAGAACGAGCGGATCGACACGGCGTTGGTGGTGTCGTCGGCGCCCTGGTCGATGACCTTGAGCACGTCGTCCGGCCCGATGATCGCGGCGGTCACCTGGACGCCGCCGGTACCCCAGCCGCGCGGCATGGGCACCTCGCGCGAGGCGAACGGCACCTGGAAACCGGGGATGGCGACGGCCTTGAGCAGCGCCCGGCGGATCATCCTCTTCGTCTGCTCGTCGAGGTAGCCGATGTTGTAGCCGCTGGGTCCCGGGGTCCCCGCCGGGTCCGCGACAGGGTTCCCGCCGGAGCGGCGCAGCCCGGGGTCCGTGCCATCTGGGAGGTCCGCGATCGGGGAGGTCTGGCTCATGCTGGTGCCTCCGTGAGGGTGAGCTCTCGGCCGGCGGGTGTCCCGTCAGCCGAGGCCCTGGCTTGGCCCGAGATGACACCGACCGCGCCGGCTGGCGCTGGGTTGATGGGCCCGGCGGCGCCCGGCCCGGCGGCGGCACGCTCGCGGAACTCGGCCTGCAGGCGGCGGACAAGCCCGAGCTCGGCCTGGAAGTCGACGTAGTGCGGCAGCTTCAGGTGCTCCACGAAGCCGGTGGCCTGCACGTTGTCGCTGTGGCTGATCACGAACTCCTCGTCCTGCGCCGGGGCGACGACACGCTCGCCGAACTCGCTGGCGCGCAGCGCCCGGTCGACCAGCGACATCGACATGGCCTTGCGCTCGCCGCGGCCGAAGGCCAGCCCATAGCCGCGGGTGAACTGCGCGGGGGTGTCGGCGTTGCCCTGGAACTGGTTGATCATCTGGCACTCGGTGACCTCGACGCGGCCGAGAGGGACCGCGAACCCGAGCTCGGGTGCCTCGAACTCGACCTCGACCTCGCCCACGCGGATCTCGCCCGCGAACGGGTGCGTGCTCCCGAAGCCGCGTTGCGTCGAATAGCCGAGCGCCAGCAGGAACCCCTCGTCGGCGCGGGCGAGCGCCTGCAGCCGCCCGGCGCGGCTCATCGGGAAGACGGGGGGCTCCCGGGTGAGGTCGGCCGGCTCCGGGTCGCCGGTGCCTGTGCCGGGTGCATGGTCGGGTTCGATGAGCGCGCTCGCGCCGAGCAGGTCGGTCACGCGCGGCATCTCCGGCCGCGGTCCGGCCGCCGGGCCGGCCGCCGGGTCGATCCGCGGGCCCCCGGTGTCGCGATCGGTGAACAGCCGGTGGGTGTAGTCGAAGGTGGCGCCGAGCTGCTGGCCGCCGGGCAGGTCCTTGAAGGCCGCCGAGATGCGGCGCTGCGGGGGCAGCCCGGCCGTGTCCACCGGCAGCGTGTAGCCGAAGCGCGGCAGGGTCGTGCGGTACGAGCGCACCAGCGTGACGGCCTCCAGCACGTCGCCCTGCGCCTGCAGGATGGCGCGCGCCGCCAGCTCCGGGTCGTACAGCGACCCCTCCGTCATGACGCGCGCGACCAGGACCCCGAGCTGGCCGGCGACGGCGGCCCGCTCGATGCGCGGCAGGCCCAGATCCCCGCGCCCCTGCTTGGCGAGCAGAGCGTGGGCGTTGGCGATGGCGCGTTCCCCGCCCTTGACCGCGACGTACATCGACTCAGTCCTCCTGTCCGGTGTCGGCGGCGAGGCGGGTGGTGCGCGGCAGCGCGGCGACCGCGCCGGAGCCGACCAGCAGCAGGTCGACGCCACGCGGGAAGAGCTCCGCGTTGCGGCGCCACGCGTCGGCGAATCCGTCCGGGGCCCAGGGGGCCGCGAGCGTGGCGACCCCATCGATGCCGGGCCCCCGCGCCGTGAACCGGGCCGGCCCCGCGCAGCCGCGGATGTCGAGCACGACCGTGGCCGACAGGTGGGGTGCCTCATCCGTGCCGAGTGCCAGCGACGCGAGCGGCGGCAGCGTCTCCGGGGCGGCAATGACGAAGCCGGCCGCCGCCGGGCCGTCGGCGCGGCGCGCGCCGGTGTGGAACGCGAGCCAGGCGGCGGTCTCGGCGTCGCGGCCGAGCGCCCCGCCGAGCCAGACGGCGCAGTCCTCGTCGAGCAGGGCCAGCGCGACGGCGGCAAGGCCCTGACCGAGCACGGTGGGCGCCTGGGCGGGCCCGGCCAGCGGGTACGAGCGCGTGGGGTGGGCGAGGGCGTCGAGCACGGCGCGGAAGGCGCGCTGCGCGTCACACGTGGGGTCGGCGAAGCCGGGCGCGGGCAGCGTGGGCACAGGAACCGCGGGCACGAAGCCCGCCGCGGGGGTCATTCGTGCTCCCGGGCGACGGAGAAGAAGTCGACGTGCGTGCTGCGCGCCTCGGCGCCGCGGATGCCGTCACGTTCGACGTGTGCCTGCTCGAGCGGCGCGATGACCTCAGCCAGGACCCGCTCGCGCTGCTCCGGGTCGGCCAGCAGGCCGTCGAAGATGGCCGCGAGCCGGGCGTGTTCGAGGTCGGTGCCGAGCACGTAGGAGGTGCCGACGGCGTCGGTGGCCAGCGGCTCGCCGTGCAGGCGCACGGCGGCGCGGGTGACGGTGGCCTCCCCCAGGTTGAAGCGCGCCCCGCCGCCGTCGATGCGCGCCCGCACCATCACGAGCCCCGCCTCGGGACCACGGACCGCCTGCACGGCCGGCTTCGGTGCCCAGCCCCGCCAGGCCGCCGAGAGTGCGTCCCTGCTGGCCATCGCGAGCGTCCGCATCCACCGTTGCCGGGCGGCCACTGCCTCACCGGGAGCCTCAGCCTCACCGGGAGCCTCAGTCTCGCCGGGGGCCTCAGTCGGGAGCGTCTGTGGTGTCACAGCATCCTCCGTCAAGTTGTCCAGCTATCTAGACAACTTGACAGTACCCCAACACGGGGAATTGGCGCTACGACGCATAAGTAGCGATCTGTCCGACAGCAGATGAACGCCCGGGGAACGCGGCGGCGGAGGTGGGTAGAGTTCCGAACGCCATGACGACACAGAGCAGGTCCCCCAGCGGATATGCCACCTGGCGGCTCATCGCCGAGGAGCTGCGCCGGGAGATCGTCGGCGGCGCGCGGGCGGCCGGCGCGAAGCTCCCACCCGAGGGCGAGCTCGCCGAGCGTTTCGGCGTGCACCGCAACACCGTGCGCCAGGCCGTGGCCGCACTGGCCGCCGAGCACCTCGTCGTCTCCCGCCGCGGCAGCGGGACCTACGTCGCCGAGCACACCGTGCTGGTGCACCGCATCGGCGCGCGCACCCGTCTCAGCGACAGCCTGGGCAGCCGCGGCAACGCCTCACGCCGGCTCCTCGCGTCAGCGGTCGAGCCAGAGCCACCCGCCGAGGTCACCGAGCGGCTCGCCCTCGGCGGCGGCGCGGGCCTGCGACTCGAGACCGTGGTCTCCGTCGACGGTCTCCCCATCTCGCGCGGCACGCACTGGTTCGCGGCCGACCGCGTGCCGGGGCTCGCGGAGCGCTTCGACGCCACCGGGTCGATAACCGCGGCGCTGCGGACCGTCGGGATCGACGACTACATACGGGCCGCGACCACGGTCAGCGCGCGGCACGCCAGCGCGGCCGAGGCGGCCGATCTGTCGCTGACGGCCGGATCGGTCGTGCTTGTCACACGGTCCCTCGACACGCTGACGGATGGCACGCCGCTGCAGCTCGGCATCACCCGATTCGTCGCCGCCCGCGTCGAGCTGGACGTCGGCCACCCGGACCTCGACCTCGACGGCTCGGCGTAACAAACCCACGGCATGGCGAACGGGCGCAGGCGGTGATCGAGGCCGCCGCCTCGCTGCGCGCGGAAGGGCTCGATGCTGACCCGGACGTCACCGCGATCACTGGCCGGTGGGCCCGCGGCGAGATCAGCACGACACAGATGCGGGAGTCGGTCCGCCGCCTCTACGGGGCACGGTGACCGATGATCCCTACACCAACCCGGCCGACGGAGTCCTGCGCAACTGCCTCGGCATCACCGACCCGGCGCGGCTCCGCAGGGCCGGGTCGGGCCTGGCTCAGGCAGCCCTCGCGGACCTGGCGATTCCTGGTCTACCTGTAGCTGCGATCTGGACCACCTGCGCAGATTCCACCGCGAGATCGGCGCCTCGGTGTCCAGCACACGGGCGTCGGCATCGACCTGACGAGAATCTTGGCGCGGCGCGCGGGTGGGAGCCACTGCCCGGCCGCGGCCACTCGACTGGGTACTCCGCTTGGGGCGGTGCGTGCGCCGGTCAAGCACCTGGATGTCCCGCCGTCCCCGTATCGTTGGATCACAGGCCGGGTCGCGACGCGCAGCCGGTCCTGCAAGGTCCCGGAAGGTGCGATCATGCCGACGAGCAAGGCCATGCTGGGTGCCCTCGGGTTCACGTGGGACCGGTCCGCGGTGCGCCGAGACATTCCGAGGTTCTCGGTCGAGCGCGCCATCTGGCGCTTCCAACGGTCGCTCCCCGAGTATGTATGGGACGCTGCGGTGCTCGAGGGCAACCCGTTCACCTACCCCGAGGTCCAGACGCTCCTGGACGGGATCACCGTCGGCGGCCGAAAGATCAGCGACGAACGGCAGGTCCTGAACCTCGCCGAGGCGGCAGGC
The DNA here is from genome assembly GCF_032027725.1 of Pseudofrankia coriaricola. Taxonomy (NCBI): domain Bacteria; kingdom Bacillati; phylum Actinomycetota; class Actinomycetes; order Frankiales; family Frankiaceae; genus Pseudofrankia; species Pseudofrankia coriaricola. The sequence continues at coordinate 64,495 of NZ_JASNFO010000050.1, forward strand.
GAGCTTGCCCAGCTCGTCAAGACGCACGAATTCCGCCTGTCCAAGAAGGTCTCCGACCGTCTCCAGCTCCTGCTCGCCCGTGACGAGGCACTGGAGTCGGGCCATTTCCGCGGCGAAGGCAAGGAGACACTCACCCCGGGTGTCAGCCTTGGGGAGTTCGGCCGTTACTTCCCCCCCGCGACCGAGCGCGGCGGCCAGAACCTGCGCCGCATCCACTCTCAGGGGCTGGAGTTCCTCACGGCCGACGTGGACGAAGAGTTCGAGCAGGCGATCGCCTATTTTCTCTTCGGCTCACTACAGCAGTTCTACTACGACGGCAACAAGCGCACCGCGCGCTACATGATGAACGGCCACCTCATGTCCCAGGGCATGGACGCCATCAGTGTCCCGGCCGCGCGCCGCCACGAGTTCAACGCCGAGATGGTGGACTTCTTCCGCCACAAGGACGGCACTGGCATGTTCGGCTTCCTGACATCCTGCCGACTCGCCGCGGACGATGGGGTGCTACCGCCGAGCGGCAGCTAGCGCCTTCCGGACTGCTGGCACAGGACATGGCCGTCCAGCCCGGACATGTACCGGTCGAGGAGCACCTCGGGTTATCGCAGGAACGTGCACCACGACGTTGATATCGACGTCACGGGCGTTGACTTCGATATCGTAGTCACGACTCATGACGTCAATATCGAAGTCGGTATGCCCGCACCGTCACACAGACTTCACTGGCCGCACAACTTCGATGATCTCCGTCGCGATCTCCTCGATCGTAAACTGCCCGGTGCTCCTCGCGATCTTATCCACCAGCGAAGGACTTGCGGCCATTACCTGGTCCTTCGTGATGTTGTGCCAGATCGGCAGCAGGCTCTGCTCCCCAGAGACGTAGCGGGTGACAAGCCCATCCAACTCGTACTGGGGCCAGCCCTTCCTGAAGAAGGACTCCGAAAGTACCACAACGCCGAAGCGACTCCGCGCGAGTCCCCCATCGATCTTGCGCCTCAAACTGTCACCAATCTTGAGTTCAAGCGTGTCGAGCCATACCCTCAGTCCTGCCCGACGCAAGTACTCGGCGAGCGGTGTTGCAACTGCAGCCTTGTCCTCGCTCGCGTGGGAGATGAAGACATCCCACCATTCGTCGTCGTGGACGACCTCCGCGGGAGGTGGGTCGTCGAGCCGGATCCGACTCAACGGAGCGGCGTCGGCGACTGGACGGAGTGGCGCCAAGGGTGGCGGTTCCACGGACACGTTTGCGCGAGTCCTTCCTTGTAGACCCATCAGGTCAATGGTCGCGTACCAGCGACCATTGCTCGGGACAGGAAGTCGTACCGGCGATCGCTTGGCGAGGCCACCCGAATAGCGATGACGGCGGCCACTCTTGAACGCTTGGAAGTTGCTGGAGTCCATGAGTCGGACATTCGCGGCACTGCCCTGCAAAGAAATGACAACTACCGAGCCGCGCTTCAGATGACCAAGATCGTAGTAGTTCAACGCCATCTAGCCGATCTTTCTCGCCGTGGCGATGGGATAAGCCCTGGGTAGGCACGACCGCTAGCGCCTACCCAGGGATTGTTGCATCCGCTGCAATATTGCTTGTACCTAACTGCAGCCGCTGGTGGAGCCGCACTGTTCGCAGACGTAGCAGCTGCCGGCCGGGCGCATCGTCACGCCGCAGGTGAAGCACAGTGGGGCGTCTACCGCCGTCTGCGCGAGCAGCGACTGACCCGGCGCGGCCGCGCGGAGCTCCAGCTCGACGAACTCAGGCCCGTGCGCGCGCGCCGCCGCCGAGGCGGCCGGGCCGGCGGGCGTGGCCGCCTCGGCCCCGGCGGGGCCAGCCGTCGGCACGGTCAGGTCCTCGTCGGCGGAGGCGGCGCCCCCGCCGTACTGGGTGGAGACCTGGCGGGTGCGCTCGGAGGCGGTCAGGATGCCGAGCTCGGCGCGCTGCTCCTCCGAGAGGTAGTCCAGCGCGAGCCTGCGGAACAGGTAGTCCAGCACCGACTGGGCGATCCGGACGTCCGGGTCGTCGGTCATGCCGGCCGGCTCGAACCGCATGTTGATGAACTTCGAGACGTAGGTCTCCAGCGGCACGCCGTACTGCAGCGCTATCGAGATCGCGATCGAGAACGCGTCCATCACGCCGGCGAGGGTGGAGCCCTGCTTCGACATCTTGACGAAGATCTCGCCGAGGCCGTTGTCCGGGTAGGAGCCGGCTGTCATGTAGCCCTCGGCCCCACCGACCGAGAACGACACCGTCTGCGACGGCCGGATCTTCGGCAGGCGTCGCCGCACGGGCCGGTGGTCGGCCGGCGTGGCCGCGAGGGCGGTCCCGCTCGTGCCCGCGATCGACTCGGCGATCGCCTTCGCCTCGTCCGCCGACCGCTTCGCGCCCCGGACGTCGGTCAGCGGCTGGCCGACCTTGCAGTTGTCCCGGTAGATCGCCAGCGCCTTCAGGCCGAGCCGCCAGCCCTCCAGGTAGATCTCCTCGACCTCGTCGACCGTGGCCGACTCCGGCATGTTCACCGTCTTCGAGATCGCCCCGGACAGGAACGGCTGCACCGCGGCCATCATCCGCACATGGCCGATCGGCGCGATCGCCCGCTCGCCGATCGCGCAGTCGAACACCTCGTAGTGCTCGGGGCGCAGGCCGGGCGCGTCGACGACGTGGCCGTGCTCGGCGATGAACTCGACGATCGCCTCGACCGTCTCCTCCGCGTAGCCCAGCGCCCGCAGCGCGGCCGGCACCGTCTGGTTGACGATCTTCATGCTGGCGCCGCCGACCAGCTTCTTCATCTTCACCAACGCCAGGTCCGGCTCGATGCCGGTCGTGTCGCAGTCCATCGCCAGGCCGATCGTGCCCGTCGGGGCGAGCAGGCTGGCCTGCGCGTTGCGCCAGCCGTTCTTCTCGCCGACCGCCAGGCACTTCTCCCATTCCTTGGAGGCGACGGCGAGAATCCGCGCGTCCTCGGCGTGCGAGCTGCGCACCGCGTCGTTGGCGGCGGCGTGCTTGCGCATCACCCGACGGTGGCCGTCGATGTCCCTGGCGTAGCCGTCGTACGGGCCGACGACGCCGGCGAGCTCGGCGGAACGGCGGTAGGCCGTGGCGGTCATCAGTGAGGTGATCGCGGCGGCGAGCGTGCGGCCGCCCTCCGAGTCGTAGGCGCGGGCGCTGGCCATGAGCAGCGCGCCCAGGTTCGCGTACCCGATGCCCAGCTGGCGGTAGGCCCGGGTGACCGCGGTGATCTCCGGTGTCGGGAAGTCCGCGAAGCAGATCGAGATGTCCATCGCGGTGATGATCAGCTCGACGGCGTGGACGAACCCCTCGACGTCGAACGTGCGGTCCGCGCGCAGGAAACGCATCAGGTTCAACGACGCCAGGTTGCAGCTGGAGTTGTCCAGATGCATGTACTCGCTACACGGATTACTGGCCGAGATCCGGCCGGCGTCCGGCGTGGTGTGCCAGTCGTTGATGGTGCCGTCGTACTGGATTCCGGGGTCTGCGCACTCCCAGGCGGCCTTGGCGATCTTTCGCATCAGCTCGCCCGCGTCCACGGCCTCGAGGACCCGGCCATCCAGGCGCGCGCGCAGGTCGAACGTGGCACCGGCCTCGACTGCGCGCATGAAGTCGTCCGTCACCCGCACCGAGTTGTTCGCGTTCTGGTACTGCACCGACGCGATGTCCTTGCCACCCAGGTCCATGTCGAACCCGGCGTCACGCAGCGCGCGGATCTTGTCTTCTTCGCGCGCCTTCGTCTCGACGAACTCGACGATGTCGGGGTGGTCGACGTCCAGTACCACCATCTTCGCGGCCCGCCGCGTCGCCCCGCCCGACTTGATCGTGCCCGCCGACGCGTCCGCGCCGCGCATGAAGCTGACCGGCCCGGAAGCCGTCCCTCCGGAGGACAGCAGTTCCTTCGACGACCGGATCCGCGACAGGTTGAGCCCCGAGCCCGACCCGCCCTTGAAGATGAGCCCTTCCTCGCGGTACCAGTTCAGGATCGATTCCATGTGGTCGTCGACCGCGAGGATGAAGCAGTTGTGCACTCGCACGCCATTCGAGAGGTACTCGCCACTCTCGGTTTGAATGTCGTACACCGGCATACGGCCGAGCGGCTCGACCCGGTCGATCACCAGAGTCTTGACCTCGTCCGCACCGTGGCCGGACAGATCGAACGACCTCTCCAGCTTCGTCGCCTTGGCCGGGTCGATGAAACCAATCTCGTCAGCGAAGATCCGCCGGTCGCCGGCGTTCTGGAGCCGGATCCCCCAGGTGTCGTGCCGGTCGGGGCGCGGGTCCGCCTTGCGTCCGACCCGCGCGAAGATCCCGAACCGGGCGAGCAGCGCCTGTACACCCCGGACCAGTTCCTCACAGATCATGTCGAGGCCGACGAGGGTAGAGCGCTCCCGGGCCGAGACGTAGCCCTCGGCTTGGAAGAGGCTGCGCAGGTAGGCGGCGGCCACGGGCAGCGGGGCGGCGAGCAGCCGCTCCGGCACGCGCATGTCCGCGCCGCGAGTCCGCAGACCCCACCGGGTGACGAACTCGTCCAAGCAGCTGCCGTAGAGCCGAAGACGGCGGCAGTCGAGGGTGTTGTCCTGGGTAACCACCCTCCGCTCGTGGCGGTGGACATCCGGAAACACGACGTCGATGGCAGCTGTCACCCACGCGCGCTCCGCGTCGGTGACCGTCATCGCCTCGATGGTCAGCGAACGGTTCGTTCCCTCGTACTGCCCGACGAAGCCGTCCGACTGCAGCCAGCCGGCAAGGGCCGCCTCGGCAATCTCCCTTGAGGTGATCTCGCGCTCCCCGGGAGCAACGGTCCGGTGCCACTGCAGCTGGTCACCGGCCCGCAGGCCACCGGCGGGAACGAACGCACCGCCGTTGCCCGGGCGTCCGCGCCAGACGAGGTGGTCCCCGGTCACATCGAGAGCGTGGCCGGCCTTCGTCCAGATACGCAGAACTTCTTTGACGCCATTGGACTTCGTGGCGACGACCTTCGTCAGGCCGTGGGCGTCGAAAACCTTGGTGCCGACCCGGTTGTTCTCGACGAGCTCGCCGATCGGAATCAGGCCTTCGGGCGTGCTCACCAGCGCGTCGTAGGGCTGGCACGCCGAGACCTGCTGCGGGGCCGTGGTTCCGACGTTGAACCAGACGGGGCTGTTGAAGCTGAACATCTGGTGCAGGAGCATGTGGGTGAGCTCGTGCTCGAAGATTTCCGCGTCCTCGTCGGAGGCGAAATAGCCGTTCTGGCGGCCGGCCTTCCCGTACGACCCGACGACCCGGTCGATCAGCTGGCGCAGCGACGACTCGCGCTGCGGGGATCCGACCGCGCCGCGGAAGTACTTGCTGGTGACGATGTTCGACGCGTTGATCGACCAGGACTCCGGGAACTCGACGCCACGCTGCTCGAAGTTGATGGAGCCGTCCCGCCAGTTGGTCATGACGACGTCCCGCTTTTCCCAGGTCACCTGGTCGTACGGGTGCACACCGGGCTTGGTGTTGCGGCGCTCGATCCGCGGGCCGGTCGCCCGGCCGGCGCCGGCCGTGCCCGCTCCACTGGCCGGGCCGTCGCCCGCGTCGGGGACGGTCGCGGCTTTGCGCGCCGCCTCGACAGGGACGGCGGGCTTCCCGACGGTCGAGGCGGCCTTACCGTTGGAGCTGGCCTTCTGCTTCGTGCCGCGGGTCTCCGTCATGACGCTCCTCAGCTCTGCTCGTCTCTGGGGCCGATCGCGGGCATGCCGAAGAGGACCGGCGGCCACGCGACCCGGATCCGGCCGGAGGATGCGCGGTCACGTCTTACCGCATATCCGCAGGCCTCTGATACTTCGACCGAAGGACGCGTGATCATGATATCTCGCGCACCCGAAGGCCTTTGCCGATGTTGTGTGGGATCTGATCGCGCCCGACGTGCGACGCGCTGGTGACCCGCCGCGCGCCGGACGCCTTCCGCGCGCTGTTCACGTTGCGGCCGGCGGCTCCGCCGGCTTCCGGTCTTGGGCCTCGGGCCGGGCCGCCCGGGGCCTAGGGTCTGGTCGACACGGGCGACACGGCGGTGACGACGTCGTCCGGCACGTCCTGCCCGGCCAGGTCGGCCCGCAACTGAGCGATCGCCCGCTCGAAGTCGGCGAGCGACTCAAACGACAGGTAGACGGACGCGAACCGCAGATAGGCGACTTCGTCGAGCTCACGCAGCGGGCCGAGAATCGCCAGGCCCACATCCTCGGCCGGGACCTCGGCGGCGCCGGACGAGCGGACCGTGTCCTCCACCCGTTGGGCGAGCCTGGCGAGTTCCTCCGAACTCACCGGGCGGCCCTGACAGGCCTTGCGGACGCCCGCGACGACCTTCGCTCTGCTGAACGGCTCGGCGGCACCGCTGCGCTTGCGCACCCGCAGCGAGGCCTCTTCCATGGTCGTGAACCGCCGCCCGCAGGAGGGACACGCCCGCCGGCGCCGGATGGCCGCGCCCTCATCGGCCTCCCGGCTGTCCATCACTCGGCTGTCGGGATGCCGGCAGAACGGACACCGCACGGCTCCTCCCCTCTTTACGGCCCACCAGGAACAACCACGGGCGCGTGTGAACACGTCCCCGTTTCAGCCCCGCCCCGGGCCTCCCCGGTGCATGGCTGACGCACGACCTGACGACCTGACCTGGAAGCTCCGACGAACGCGCCGCGACGGCCCACCGGGACGGTCGTCCGCGGCTCCGGTGGATCGCCGGCTCTCCCGGCAACAAGCTGTGGACGACTTACAGGTGTGTAACTACCAGATGTTGTGCTACCACAGTAGCGCATGCCCGGATCGCCCGTGAGCATGCCCCACGCGCGTGTCGAATCCCACCCAGCCAGATCCCGGTCGGCCGTGACCGTCCCGGCCGGTGGTCCCACCCGTCGCCGCAGGTCGCGGAGCGCCACGCGCAACCTCGTTCACGAGGCGTGACGTTCCGCTGCCCCACACCTCTGGGTCAGACCACATCAGGGCCCACGCCGCGCGTATCCAGCGCGGCGGTCGCAAGTCTGGCGACGGGCGACCAGGCCGCGCGGGCAGCGGCGGACGATCAGGCGGCGGTGCGCTGGCGGGTGACAACAGCCTGGCGCCCGCGTCGACCATATGGCCAACGTGGGCGCCAGGTAGAGGAGGGCGGCCGCCGGTCAGGCGGCGGCAAGCGCCCAGTGAACGGCCAGCCAGACAGCACTGGTGGCGCCCCAGAGGGCGAGAGCGAGCAGGAGCGCGGCCACAGCCCGGCCGCGGCTGGTCAGCCGCAGCGCGGGCGTCTGCCGGCTCGTCCGCCGGCGGCCGGACCTCGCGCCGGCGACCGGATGCTCGGCCGCCACGGCCCGCGCGAGCGGGCTGGGCACCGGCGGCGGGGCAGCGCTCGCCGGGCGGCGACGTGTTGTCGGTACGGGCAGGGCAATCACGTCGGCGCCGTCCGACTGTCGCGCGGCCGGGCGCCCTGGGACCAGGGTGGCCCCACGCGGGTTCGTCACGCCAACCTCCTAGCGGCCGGGCCGTCACCCGGCACAGCTCGTCAAGCGAAGCTCAACCAACGTCGGGGAGTCCGGGGCGGGAGCCATCGATGAGCCGAGCCGACGGATCACCGAGGGAGTCATCCCCGGCAGACATCTGGGGCCATCGGAAAGCTAGCCCAAGATCTACATATGGCGGCGACCGGCAGCAGTGGCCGGTAGCTGGGGTCAGGACGGGGACAGGGCCCGCTTCGAACTGATGGTCGATTCTTACACGCACAAGGCCGGCAGAACACGCAGACACGCTCGAACGCCTGTTTGAGATTCACGCGCCGCCGGGCTACGGTCGTCACACGATCGGGCGCAACCCGACTCCCCTTATCCACAGGTGAAACCCTGCGGGAGCCGGCGGCCCGGTCCAGCAGCATGACCTCGAGGCGAGGAGAATCTAGGCCATGACCACGCAGGGCAGGGGTCCGCGCAGGGCCGGTCGCCCGTCGGCGAGCCGCGATGAGGAGAGCGGTGGCACCGTGCGCGACTTCCCCGACGGCCCCGTCGACGACGACGGCCTGACTCCCCGTCAGCGCAAGGTGCTCGAGGTGATCCGCAATGCGGTCGAGCGGCGCGGCTACCCGCCCAGCGTGCGCGAGATCGGCGAGGCAGTGGGCCTGACCAGCACCAGCAGCGTCGCGCACCAGCTCAAGATGCTCGAGGACAAGGGCCTGCTGCGCCGCGACCCGAACCGGCCGCGGGCGATCGAGGTGGTCTCCCCCGAGGGCGGCCGGCCGGTCAGGCCGATTCCGAAGACTCGTCAGGCGGCCGGCACGAGCAGGGCCCGGGGCGGCGCGAACCCGCTGCGGGTGCACACGCTCGACCCAGCCGGCGACGCGCTTGCCCGCGAGGGCGACGAGAAGGACGCGTTGACGGCGGCGACGGCCTACGTGCCGCTGGTCGGCCGGATCGCCGCCGGTGGGCCGATCCTCGCCGAGCAGGCGGTCGAGGACGTGCTGCCGCTGCCGCGCGAGATCGTCGGCGAGGGCACGCTGTTCCTGCTCCGCGTCGTCGGTGATTCGATGATCAACGCGGCCATCTGCGACGGTGACCTGGTGGCCGTCCGCCAGCAGCCAGTCGCCGAGAACGGCGAGATCGTCGCCGCGCTGATCGACGGAGAGGCGACCGTCAAGCGGCTGCGCCGCCGCGACGGCCACGTCTGGCTCCAGCCGGAGAACCCAGCCTTCCACGACATCCCCGGCGACGACGCCACCGTCCTGGGACGGGTAGTCGCCGTCATGCGCCGGGTCTAGGGCCGTCCCGCGGCGGACGCTCCGCGCCCGCCGCCGGGCGCGGCCTGTCGGGCGCTGAGCGCCCTCCCCACCTGGTTCCAGGTACAAGCGTATGACGGGGGCTGGTCTGGTCCGGGGCCGACGACGTGGTCCGGTTAGTGCAGCGCTGATGCGCCGTCACCAGCGGTGGTTGGGTTGCGTAGTCGCGCTCCCGTCAGGCAGCTTCGCCTGCGCCCAACGTGACGTCTCGGGGTCGAACTCGGCTGGCCGACGATCCAAAGTTGGCTAGTTGGGTTCGGCCTTGCGGCGTATCGAGTAGTGCAGGACGAGGAACGGCAGGCCGAACACCCAGAACTCGTGTTCGGCCCGCAGTTCGCCGTCCTGGACGTAGACGTCGAGTTGCTCGGCGAAGCCGTGGACCACGGCGGCGGTCAGCTCCTTCGTCTCCGCGTCCACGTAGGTCAGATAGTGCCCGGGCTGGTCCAGGTCGCCGCGACTGGAGAGGACCAGGCCTCCGCCGGCCCGCGCGCTCGGCGCCAGGGTGGCCGTGAAACTGGCCCGCGGCAGCGGGAACCCGACGCTGACGTAGCCCCGGCCATCCCGGCGGTAGGTCGTGTAGATCCCGACGAACAGGGGCTCGTCGTTGTCGACGTAGGACCTGATCCAGCCCCGGACGCTCACCGTGCCGTAGCCCGCACGGCTGATCGTGTCGATCCGGCTGTGAACGCCGCGCTGCGCCTCACGCTGGTTCATGGGCACATTCGCCTGCCCGAGCGGGCGCGCCAGCAGCGTGCGGTAGAGCAGGTAGCCAGGCCGAACCCATAGCCGCCACCGCGGAACGATGTCGAGCGTGAACCGCGTCGTGTGCTCGTAGAACTCGCGTACCAGCGGGGCGACGGCCGCGGGATCGAACTCCGGGCCCGCCAGATCGTCCAGCGAGGCGACGATCCCGACGTCGGGCGCGGCGGCCTGGTAGTCGCCGCCGAGCCCCTCGGCCAGGTCGCGTACATAGCCCGTCCCGACATAGCGGGTCCTGGCCACCAGCGGGACCACGAACGGCAGGTCCTCGGCGCTGACCCGCTCAGCGAGCATCGCCACCTGCGGGTCGCGGAAGATCCCCGCCGACGCGGTCCGGAAGACGAGCACGGTGGCGCTGCCGACGAGCGCGGCCGGGACCCCGCCCCAGAGCAGCCAGCAACCGGAACCGACAGCGAGACCCACCAGCGGGCCGACTACCACCTTCTGGGGACGAAGCCCGAGCGCGCCGGCCAGCCCGCCGATGACCAGGCCCACGACGATCGGCCCGGCCCCGGTCACCGCTCCCAGGGCCCAGGCCAGGGGCGCGGCGATCGCCGTGCTCATCACGATTCGCGACCACAGCGCGGGAATCTGGCCGGGACGTTGTCGCGCCCGCGCGACCGCCTCCGAGACCGTCACCAGCAGGCCGCAGACCACTGCCGCCACGATCATGGGAAGAACGCCCCACCGGGCGGCGAGGGACAGCCCGGCAACCGCGCCGATGACAGCGGCCAGCCCGAGCGAACCGGACCTGTCAGCCTTGCCCGGTTTCTCCACGACCACGTCACGAACCTATCGGCCGCCCGGAGAAACCTCGGCGATATGTCGGTGGGCGATCAGGCGGAGCTCTGCATCCGACCAGCTCTGCATCCGACCGGACGTCACGGTCATCTGATCCCGCTCGGCATGGCCAGGCCGGCGGTCCAGGGACACGGACCCGTGTCCCTGGACCGCCCCGTAATCCTGGACCGCCGAGAACGTCAGGACGCTGCCGGCGCGTCGACGCGGAACGCCGCGCTAAGCGTCGATGCGCTGGCGGAAGGAGTCCAGCTCGGCGGCGAGACCCGCGGAGACGCGAGCGCGAAGCTCGGTGCCCGCCGCGGTGTGGGCCTGGTCGAGGACCTCGCCGGACTTGTGGATCCGGGCGACGAGATCCCCCCGGCTGTACGGAACGAGGACGTCGACCTCGACCTGCGGATGCGGCACCCGCGCGGCCAGGGCCTCCACCAGCTCGGCCAGGCCGGCGCCCGTCCTCGCCGACACACACACCGCGTCGGGCGCGATTCGCTTGATACCCGCGACCGTCGTCTTGTCGGCGATGTCGGTCTTGTTCACCACGACCAGCTCGGGCACGTTGCCGGCGTCGATGTCGTTCAGCACCTCGCGCACGGCCGAGATCTGCCCGATCGGGTCCGGATGCGAGCCGTCGACCACATGGACGATCAGGTCCGCGTCGGCGACCTCTTCGAGCGTGGAGCGGAACGCCTCGACGATCTGGTGCGGCAGGTGGCGGACGAAGCCAACCGTGTCGGTGAGCGTGAACACCCGGCCGTCGGGCAGCGTCGCGCGGCGCACCGTCGGGTCCAGGGTGGCGAACAGCGAGTCCTCCACGAGCACCCCGGCGCCGGTCAGCCGGTTGAGCAGCGACGACTTGCCGGCGTTGGTGTAGCCGGCGATCGCCACCGACGGCACCGCCCCGCGACGCCGGGACGACCGCTTGGTCTGGCGGACGGTCTCCATCTCGCGCAGCTCGCGGCGCAGCCGGGCGATCCGGGCGCGCAGCCGGCGCCGGTCCGTCTCGATCTTCGTCTCACCGGGGCCGCGCGTACCGATCGGGGCGCGGCCACCGGACGCGGCCTGCCGGGACATCGACTCACCCCAGCCTCGCAGCCGCGGCAGCATGTACTGCAGCTGCGCGAGCTCAACCTGCGCCTTGCCCTCCTTGGATGTGGCGTGCTGGGCGAAGATGTCCAGGATGAGCGCCGTCCGGTCGATGACCTTGACCTTGACGACGTCCTCCAGCTGGCGTAGCTGGCCCGGGGTGAGCTCACCGTCGCAGATCACCGTGTCGGCGCCGGCCGCCCGGACGACCTCGGCCAGCTCCTTGGCCTTGCCGGAGCCGACGTAGGTCGCGGGGTCCGGCTTGTCCCGGCGCTGGACGAGCGCGTCGAGCACCACCGAACCAGCGGTCTCGGCCAGCTGGGCAAGCTCCGCCATCGAGGTCGTGGCGTCCCTGATCGTGCCGACGGTCCACACGCCGATCAGGACCACCTGCTCCAGCCGAAGCTGGCGGTACTCGACCTCGGTGACGTCGGTGAGCTCGGTGGCGAGCCCCGGCATCCGGCGCAGCGCGCCGCGTTCCTCGACCGCCAGCTCATCGCCGGCGTCATCGTAAAAACCGAGGCCCGGCAGTGTGATCGCGCCGCCTGCGTCGCTGGCGCCGGTGTTGGCCGCCAGCACCCTGGCGACAGCCTCGGAAGTGTTCCCGTCGCCCCGCGCAGCGCTACGGCCCTCGTCGATCCCGTTCGCGGAATCGGCTGGAGAGCTGAGCCGGCGGGCCGGGTTGGTCAGTGCGGATTCAGCGGGAAGACTCATACCGTCCGTTCCAACACGACCGGCCCGTGCTTCGATTCCGCGCGGCGACCGGTCGGCCTAGTTGTCCGGGATGTGCGTTCGGGACCGCCTGCCCCGGTGCCGGTTCCCCCGCGACCGATGTGCTCCGGTGTTCCGGCCTCGGTCGTCAGGCTCTTCTCGGCCTCTCTGGCGGCCCGGCATTCGGGCCCGAACGCTCGGGCTCTCCGAACGACGGGCACGGGCACAGGATCCCCATCTTCACCCCGCTGGCACGGGAACCGCCGCGCCTCCGGTGAGGGTAGCGTGCCACGTCCCGCCTGCTCTCGCGACGGGATTTCCGCGGAAGACCACGGCCCGGCGGGCTGGCAGGTCCCGCGGCCGGCGGCCTAGACGGAGCCCGCGGCCAGGGCCGGCTGGCTGTCGCGCGCCGCGGCTGCCAGCCAGTCGGGGCGCAGCAGGCCGTCGCTGACCAGCACGGCCGGGCCGCGCAGCCGGACCTGGTCGTCGTCCCACAGCACCGTCAGCAGCCCGCCCGGCACCCCCACCGGCACCGCCACCCCGGGCCCGAGGCCCGCCCGGGTGGCACTGGCCACCGCGACGGCGCAGGCCCCGGTCCCACACGACAGCGTCTCGCCGACGCCACGCTCGTACACCCGCATCGCCACGGCGTCCGGCGCACCGATGACGATCTCGACGTTCACGCCGTCAGGGAAGACATCCGATGACACGTCCGGCGGCCTGGTCAGGTCGAGGGCGGCGAGGTCCGCCGGGCTCAGGCCGTCGGCGAAACAGACGGCGTGCGGGTTGCCCATCGACACCTGGGTGGCCCGGAAGGCCCGGCCGGCGACCGTCACGGTCACCGCGTCGAGGGAGCCGACCGACGGAGGCCCCATCTCGACCGTCACCTCACCCTCGGCGGGCACGTCCGCGCCACGCACCCCCGCCCGGGTCAGGACGGGAATCAGGCCGGGCCGCTCGTAGCCGGCGTCGACGAGGTAGCGGCCGAAGACCCGCAGCCCGTTGCCGCACATCTCCGCCAGCGACCCGTCCGCATTGCGGTAGTCCATGAACCATCGGGCCGCGTCAGGCCGTGCCACCGGCTGAGAGGCCCGCGGCTCGGCCGCGGCCAGCACCACCCGCAGCACGCCGTCGGCTCCGACACCGGTCCGCCGGTCGCACACCGCGCGCACCAGCTCCGGCGTCAGGTCGAGGTCGCCGTCCGGGTCCGGCACGATCACGAAGTCGTTGCCCGTCCCATGCCCCTTGACGAACCGCACCCGGCGATCCTACGGCGGCCGGTCGAGGGCTGGCGCTGTCAGGCGGTGGGTTGCATGTCGTGAGGGGCCGGACGGGGGTTGTCGTGGGCGTGGCGAGGACCGGGGTGGCCGGGGCGGCCGCGGCCCAGGGCGAGGAGCCGGGCGTCGTCGACGGGCAGGGGCGGGCAGAAGACCGGGCCGGCGGCGCGGTCGCAGCCAAGATCGGTGGCGCGGGCGGCGAAACGGGCGGTGTCGACGCCGTCGACGAGGACGGCGGCGCGGCGACGGTGCGCGAGGGTGACCATCGAGGCGAAGACCGCCTCGCCTTCGAGGTCGCGAAGGGTGGCCCGCACGAAACGGTCGTCCATGCGGACCAGGTCAAGGGACAGCAGGTCGAGCGTCGCCGGGGAGCCGATCCAGCTGCCGAACGCCCGGACCGAGACCGCGACACCGCGGGCTCGTAGCTGGTCGAGCAGGCGCGGCGACGACGGGGCCGCCCGGCCGAGAGTCTCCTCGGTGAACGCAAGCCCCAGAGCGCCCGGTGGCAGGGCGCCCCGGTCGCGGACGAGCGCGGTCACCTCGGCGGCGAACGTCGGCCGGGCGAGCTGGCGGGAGCCGACGTGCAGCCATAGCCGGGGCGGGCGGATGTGGGTGCCGGCGGCCATCCGGTGCCAGGTGCGGCACTCGGTGATGGCGGCCCGCAGCGCCCACAGGTCGAGCTGATCGGCGAGGCCGGCGAACCGGGCGACGGCGCGGACGTCCGCCGCGTCGAGCAGGCCCCTTTCGGGGTGCGCCCACTGGAGGCGGGCGGTCATCCCGGGGACGGAACCGGTGCGTAGATCTACCTCTGGTTCGAAGGAGAACCGGAGGGTGCCGTCATCGAAGGCGGCATACAAGGCATGGATGAGCGCTAGGTCGAGCTCGGTCACGCAAGACTCTCCCGGGGGCCGGGATGGACCAGCCACACTCCCACTGGCGCACACAGCGAGCGAGCGGTCGGCACACGTCAGGCCGCAGGGCGCGCAACGAGACGAAGCTCCGCCCAGAGGCCTACCAAGTATCAGCGCGAGCCCACCAGGCGGCGGACGGTGCCGACATCGGGCTGGCCGAGCCAGAATATCCGCGGATCACGCTTGAGCCACGACCTTTGGCGACGCGCGAACCGGCGCGTCGCGACCGCCGCCGCCACCCTGGCGTCCTCGGCTGGCTCGTCAGGCGACCTCGGCGGTGGCTCCCGGGGTGGGGAACGTCGGCGTGGACAGGCCGGCGATGGCGCCGTGGACAAAGGCGATGAGAACGCCGGCCGTGCCGGCGGGATTCTGGGCGGCGGGCGAGTGCAACGCGTCGGGGATGACGGCGTAGCTGGCGCCGAGACGCGTCGCCATCTCGGCCTGCATCCCTGGATGCCAGGCGTCGTCGCCGACGCCGTGGGTGACCAGCAGCGGAATGGCGTGCGCCGCGGCGACGGCGGCCGCGTCCGCGACCCGGTCGGGCTCGGCGAGCAGCGCCGCGCCCATGGCCAGCGTCCCCCGCTCGGAGCTGGCGAAGAAGCGCCGGCGCAGGAACTCGACCTCCTCCGGCGACCGGACGACGGTGTCGACGGCGCGTACGCCCTCCCAGACCGCGGCGAGCCCGGCCTGCGCGTGCAGCGCGATCAGGGCGCGCAGCGCCAGCCGCCGCGGCCCGACGATCGCCGCCGGCCCGGACCCCAGCAGCACGACGGACGCGAGCGCCGTCGGATGGGCGATCAGCGCGGCCCGGGCCACCAGCCCGCCGAAGGAGTGGCCGACGAGGTGCACCCGTCCACCCAGCTCCGCCGCGGCCAGCACCGTGTCGGCGGCGAGCGCGTCGACGGTGAACTGGCTGTCCGGCCCGTCCGCGTCGGGGACGGACTCGTACTGCCCCCTCAGGTCGACCGCCACGGCGCGCAGGCCGGCGGCGGCCAGCAGCGGCAGGATGGTGACGAAGTCCTCCTTGCTGCCGGTGAAGCCCGGCAGCAACAGGACGGCGGGGGCGTCGTCCTGGCCGGCGACGAGCGCCGCCAGACCCGCCACCGTCGTGCGCCGCGGCGCACCCAGCCCGTCAGCCGACGCCGTCACGCGGCACCTCCCCTTTCCCACACGCACACGAAGTAGCCGACGCCGTATGGGGCGTCGGCGTAGAGCGGGTCGGCGGCCCAGCCCGCGGCGCCGACCGCGCGCACGGCGCCGGCGAGCACCTGCCAGGAAGCTCGGCCGGCGACCAGCAGGTCCGCGGCGAGTCCGGGCTCCAGACCGAGCAGGGCCTCGAGGTCCACGTCCGCCAGCGCCCGCTCGACGATCTCGTCGTACGGCTCTGCCCGCTCGTCGAGCGAACCGGGGGCCTTCGCCGTCCGCCGCGCACTCCCGTCACCCATGACCAGCAGCGCGACCCGCTCCCCCGCCGCCGCGGCCTCCGCTTCCAGCCCGGCGCCAAGCGCCGCGGCCTCGGCCGGCTCGGCCTTCGGCGACACGCCGATCCCGCGGCGCTCCACCTCCCAGCCGGTCTCCGCGAGCAGCCAGGCGCCCACCGCCAGCGACAGCGGCAACGCGGGAGCGCCCGTCCCGGCGATCGCCCCGCTGGCCGCGGCCTCGGCCTCGGCAACGACGTCGGCAGCGGCAGCCCCAGCACCGGCCAGCGGCCCGAGGGGGACACGGAAGTCGACGCCGAAGCCGTGGAAGTCGCCGACCGCGTCCGGCCCGTACGCACGGGAGCCGGTCGCGAGCGCCTCCGGGTCGTCGCCGACGACGAGGACGGCGTCCGGGTCCGCGGCGCGCAGCCGGCGGACGGCGGCGAGCGCCGGCTCCCGCGCGCCGACCGGCTCCCCCGCGCCGACCCGGGGTACGAGCAGGGGCGGGTGCGGGCAGATCGCCGCGGCGACGAGCGTCACCTGGCTACCGTGCACCGGCCGTGGCCGCCGCGCCAGCGACCGGCGCCGCCGTGTCGGCCTCGCCGGTGCGGCCCGCCGGAGCGGCGGTGCCGACGGGATCTTCCGAGCATCCGGTCGCCGAACAGCCACAGCCGCCGCCGTGCGTGTCGTGCGCGGTCGAGGCTGACGGCGCGGTCGGCGTGGGCGAGGCGGACGGGGCGCCCAGACTGGGCATTCCGAGGCTGACCGACGGGCGGGCCTGCACCGTTCGGCCGGCCTCCCACAGGTCCGCGGCGCGGGTGCGGCGGGCGGTGACCGGCGCGCCGTCGGCGACCAGGTGGTGCGGGGCGCCGTAGGTCACGACGGTGTTGACGATGTCGCCGGGGCGCAGCCGCGCGAGCTCGGCGAGCACGGCCGCGTCGCCCGCCGCCGAGCCCTGCACCCCCGAGCGGGCCCGGGCGTTGGCGTCGGGGCCGAGGTGGACCAGGCGGCCGTCGCGGGCCCTGCCAGAGCAACGGCCCGTGGCGTCGTCCTTGCGGCCCTCCCCCTCGGCGATGAGTACCTCGGCGACCCGGCCGACCTGGGCGCGGTTCTCCTCCAGCGAGATCTCTTCCTGCAGCGCGACGAGCCGGCCGTAACGCTCGGCGACGACGTCGGGCGGGACCTGGTCTTCCATCGTGGCCGCCGGCGTGCCGGGACGCGGCGAGTACTGGAAGGTGAAGGCCCCGGAGAACCGGGCGGCGCGCACCACGTCGAGAGTGTCGGCGAAGTCGGCCTCGGTCTCCCCGGGAAAGCCGACGATGATGTCGGTAGTGATCGCGGCGTCTGGCAGGGCGGCGCGCACCCGCTCGACGATGCCGAGGTAACGGTCGCGCCGGTAGGAGCGGCGCATCCGGCGCAGCACCGCGTCCGAGCCGGACTGCAACGGCATGTGCAGCTGCGGGCAGACGTTGCCGGTCTCGGCCATCGCGATGATCACGTCGTCGGTGAAGTCGCGCGGGTGCGGCGAGGTGAACCGGACCCGCTCCAGGCCGTCGATCCGCCCGCAGGCGCGCAGCAGCTTGGCGAACGCGGCCGGATCACCGAACGAGCGGCCGTAGGAGTTGACGTTCTGGCCGAGCAGGGTGATCTCGAGGGCGCCCTCGGCGACGAGGGCCTCGACCTCGGCGAGCACGTCACCGGGACGGCGGTCACGCTCCGTGCCGCGCAGGCTGGGGACGATGCAGAAGGTGCACGTGTTGTCGCACCCGACGCTGATGCTCACCCAGGCGGAGGCGTGGCTGGCACGCCGCGCCGGCAGCGAGCTGGGGAAGACCTCCAGCGCCTCGGCGATCTCGACCTGGGCAGAGGCGTTGTGCCGGGCACGCTCGAGCAGCACCGGCAGGCGGTGCAGGTTGTGGGTGCCGAACACGACGTCGACCCAGGGCGCCTTGCGGGTGATCGTCCCGCGGTCCTTCTGCGCGAGGCAGCCACCCACGGCGATCTGCATGCCCGGGTTGGCCTTCTTCGTCGGGTAGAGATGGCCGAGGTTGCCGTACAGCCGGTTGTCGGCGTTCTCCCGGACGGCGCACGTGTTGAACACCACGAGATCCGGCGTCTCGCCGTCCGTCGCCGGGACATACCCGGCGGACTCCAGCAGCCCGGAGATCCGCTCGGAGTCGTGCACATTCATCTGGCACCCAAATGTGCGCACCTGATAGCTACGGCCACTCACCAGCCCAGCCTACGGCGATCGGGCGGGCGGGGGGGGGGGGGGCCCCCCCCCCCCCCCCCCCTCGACCAGAGGGCCAAAGGGTGTGCGAAAATGATCTTCCTTCGCACACCCGGCGGCCGTTGTCCCCAGGATCACTAACGGGCGATTTCGATGGCGCGGGTCTCGCGGACGACCGTGACCCGGATCTGGCCGGGGTAGGTGAGTTCGTCCTCGATCTGGCGGGCCACGTCGCGAGCGAGCAGATGGGCCGCGGAGTCGTCGACCTCCTCGGGGACCACCATGACCCGGACCTCACGGCCGGCCTGCATGGCGAAGACCCGCTCGACACCGGGACGGTCGCTCGCGATCTGTTCGATGCGCTCCAACCGGCGGACGTAGGACTCAAGGCTGTCGCGGCGCGCGCCGGGCCGTCCGCCCGAGATCGCGTCGGCGGCCTGAGTGAGTACCGCTTCGACGGAGCGCGGCTCGACCTCGTTGTGATGGGCCTCGATGGCGTGGACGACGTCCTCGTGCTCGCCGTAGCGGCGCGCGATCTCGGCGCCGACGAGGGCGTGCGACCCCTCGACCTCGTGGGTGAGCGCCTTGCCGAGGTCGTGCAGCAGGGTGCCGCGTTTCGCGATGGCCGTGGGGAGGCGCAGCTCGGCCGCCATCACGCCGGCCAGGTGCGCCGACTCGACGAGGTGGGCCAGCACGTTCTGGCCGTAGCTGGTGCGGTAGCGCAGGCGGCCCAGCAGCACGATCAGCTCCGGGTGCATGTCGCCGATGCCGACGTTGACGAGCGCGTCCTCGCCGGCGCGGACGCAGCGGGTCTCGACCTCGCGCTGGGCGCGTTCGTACTCCTCCTCGATGCGCTGGGGGTGGATCCGGCCGTCGGCGACCAGCGCGGCCAGTGTGATCCGGCCGACCTCACGGCGCACCGGGTCGAAGCAGCTGAGCAGCACCGCTTCGGGGGTGTCGTCGATGAGGACGTTGACGCCGGTGACCGACTCGAAGGCGCGGATGTTGCGGCCTTCCCGGCCGATGATCCGCCCCTTCATCTCGTCGCCCGGCAGGTGCAGCACCGACACCACCGATTCGGCGGTCTGCTCCGCGGCGACCCGCTGGATCGCCAGGGTGACGATGCGCCGCGCCCGGTCCTGGGCCTCCTCCTCGGCGCGGGCTTCGATCTCGCGGGCGAGGGTCGCCGCCTCCAGCCGGGACTGCTGCTCGACGACGGTGAGCAGCTCGGACTTCGCCTCCGCCGAGGTCATGCCGGAGGCCTGTTCGAGGGCAGCCAGGCGACGGGCGTCCAGTTCCTCGGTCTCCTTGGCCCGGCGGGCGAGCGCGGCATCCCGTTCGACGAGCTCACGGTCGCGCGACTCGATCCGGCGGGTCTGGTCCTCGAGGGCGGCCAGTCGTTCCTCGACGCGCGTCTCACGCTGGGCGAGGCGGTTGTCCCAGTCGCGCAGTTCCTCACGCCGGCCGCGCAGCTCGGCGAGGGCCTTGTCTCGTTCCTGCTGTGCCTCGCGCCGGGCGGCCTCGGCCCGGTCACGCTCCGCCTCGGCGAGCTTGCGGGCAAGGGCCTCGGCTTTCTCCCGGGCCGCCGCTTCGGTCTTCTCCGTGGCGGCCGCTTCGGCCTTGGCGACGGCCTCCGCCTGCGCGGCCAACAATGCCGCCGCTGTCTGGCCGTCGTTGGTCGATGGCGAGGCGGAGATCACGCGGGGCGCTTCGACGGCGGGGCGAGCACCCGCTCGGATCAGCCGCGCGGCGACCAGGATGAGGGTGACGACGGCGACCAGCACCACCGCGACGAGTGCCACGAGCACGCCGACCACCGATGCTCCTCCCGGGAGGGGGAGCCGGATCTCCGTCGATATCCGCGCGCGGATGTCGACGAGGAAGCTGCTCCCCGGGCCATCCAGCCCACCAGGAAGGCAGCCACCGGCCGGCGAAAACGAAGCCGACCCGCCAGTTCCCGTAGACCGGACTGGAGCGGCGAAGGACCCACCCCGAACGGCGGCGTCCACCAGGGCGGAAAAGACGTGGCCACGCCTTCCCTGCACAGCCAGCGCTCACTGAACGTTGCAGAGGACCAACGGGGCGCGAACATGTCTCTCCACGCCGTAGTTGGGCCCCGACAGCGCACGAAGCGCCGAAGTTGCCCTCGTGTGTAGTTAGCCAACTATCGCGACCGCGTAGTCCGCGGGAGTCCTCGCACCGTTGCCGAGAGTAGGTCGACCGCTTTTCCCAGGTCAAGAAATACCGGATGCCCGGACCCCCGGCCCTGGTCAGAGACCGGTCAGCCGTCTCCGTGGCCGGGCTCGTCGACGTCACCGAAGCCGGCCGCTCCCGCGGGGTGATCGTCGAGGTCGCTCTCCGAACCGAGCAGTTCGGTGACGACCCGGACGGCGAGCTCCGTCGGGTAGCCCTTGCGACCAAGCATGGCGACCAGGCGGCGCAGCTGGACCTGCCGGTCCAGCCCGGCCATGGTCCTCAGCCGACGGGCGACGAGCTCGCGAGCGGTGGCCTCCTCGTCCGCGCCGCCGACATCCGCCAACGCGGCGGCGGCGACGTCGTCGTCCACGCCCCGGCGCCGCAGCTCGACCGCGAGCCCCCGCCTGGCCAGTCCGCGGTTCTCCCTGGCCGAGGAGACCACCGCCGTCGCGAACGCGTCGTCGTCGATCAGCCCGACCGCCGTCAGCCGGTCGAGCACCGCCTCCGCGACATCGTCGGCCACCCCTCGCCGCCGCAACGTCCCCGCCAGCTCCGCCCTGCTGCGCGCCCGAACCGCCAGCTGCCGCAGGCAGATCTCCCGCGCCACCCCCACCGGGTCCCGCTCCGCCTCCACGGCCCCCCGCCCGCCCTGCCCGGCCATGCGTTCCTCCTGGACCAAGTAGCTCGACGTTGAGAACCGGGCAGCGCGACAGGGCAGCAAGATCAGAGATCGACCGGGACAGGCG
This sequence comes from Pseudofrankia coriaricola, assembly GCF_032027725.1. Taxonomy (NCBI): domain Bacteria; kingdom Bacillati; phylum Actinomycetota; class Actinomycetes; order Frankiales; family Frankiaceae; genus Pseudofrankia; species Pseudofrankia coriaricola. Next base: position 85,395 of record NZ_JASNFO010000050.1, read on the forward strand.
CGAGGACGTCACCGTCGAGGGTGGGGATGATGCCCAGCTTCTCCTTGATGCGCTTCTCGATCTCGTCGGCGAGGTCGGGGTTGTCGCGCAGGAAGTTGCGGGCGTTCTCCTTGCCCTGGCCGAGCTGGTCGCCGTCGTAGGTGTACCAGGCGCCGGACTTCCGGACGATCCCGTGCTCGACGCCCATGTCGATGAGCGAGCCCTCGCGGCTGATGCCGCCGCCGTAGACGATGTCGAACTCGGCGGTGCGGAACGGCGGGGCGACCTTGTTCTTGACGACCTTCACCCTGGTCCGGTTGCCGACCGCCTCAGCCCCGTCCTTGAGCGTCTCGATCCGGCGGACGTCGAGGCGCACGGATGCGTAGAACTTCAGCGCCTTGCCACCGGTCGTCGTCTCCGGCGAGCCGAACATGACACCGATCTTCTCGCGGAGCTGGTTGATGAAGATCGCGGTGGTGTTGGAGTTCGACAGCGCGCCCGTCATCTTGCGCAGCGCCTGGGACATCAGCCTGGCCTGCAGGCCGACGTGGCTGTCGCCCATCTCGCCCTCGATCTCGGCCCGCGGCACCAGCGCGGCCACCGAGTCGATGACGATGATGTCCAGCGCGCCGGAGCGAACCAGCAGGTCGGCGATCTCGAGGGCCTGCTCGCCCGTGTCCGGTTGGGAGACCAGCAGGTTGTCGGTGTCGACGCCGAGCTTGGACGCGTAGTCCGGGTCGAGCGCGTGCTCGGCGTCAACGAAGGCGGCGATGCCGCCGGCCGCCTGCGCGCTCGCCACCGCGTGCAGCGCGACCGTCGTCTTGCCGGACGACTCCGGGCCGTAGATCTCGATGATCCGGCCGCGGGGCAGACCACCGATCCCGAGCGCCACGTCGAGCGCGATCGACCCGGTGGGAATGACCTGGATGGGCATGCGGGTCTCGTCGCCGAGGCGCATGACGGAGCCCTTGCCGAACTGCTTGTCGATCTGCGCGAGGGCGTTGTCCAACGCCTTGGCGCGGTCGGGTCCTGCCATCGGAGCAACTCCTGGCTGAGGTCGTCGAGTCTTGGTGGCCACGAGGCGACGTTAGGGGGTCGGTCCGACAGTTTCGAGGGCCGCCTCGCATCTGTGGACAACCGCGCGCATGTGGACAACCTTAGCCGAACACGCGTTCGACTTCGAACCCAACACGCCGAACCCCGCCAGGTTTTCCCCGACGAGCCGCCCCGTGCTCCGCCGGAGCGGGCCAGGCCGCGGCGAGCGCGGAGAGTCAGTGCTCCCTGGCGGGGACGTCGAACTCCGCGCACACGGCACGCCAGACGGCCTTCGCGTCCTCGCCCCGGGCGAACGCACCTTCGACAGTGACGCCGCCGAGGCTGGCCAGCACATGGTCGCGAGCGACGGACTCCGCGTATTCGGCGCCGAACTGCCTGTTCATCCGGGCCCAGAACTCCGTGAGTCGCACCCGCCCAGTGTGCCTGCCAGCCCACCCGGTGAACCCCGCGGCCCTGGGCCGACAGTCGAAGCCGGCTGAAGCCAGGCGGCGTGGGCCTGGCGGTGGCGACTGGCCGCGACCGGGCGGCCACGCAAGCCCCGCGGCCGACGTCAGCGCGGGTCCAGGGACCGACGAGGCGCGCCGAGGGCCGCTCATCCGGTGATCGGCCCGGACGTGCCGGTCGCCAGTCCCGCGGCGCACGTCCAGCGCCATCTCTCAGGGGCTGGTAACGCGGCCCCGCCGAGAAACACACGTTCCGCGGAACGCGAAGATCACTTTCCAGTCCACGGAACCGGCAAGCCGCCCGACAGCCCCACCTGTCCGTCCGCGGGCCGGCCACCAACGTTGGCCTCAAGGTCCGGCACGCCCCCCGCCAGGCACCGAGTGGCGAGCGAGAACCCGGCGGCGACGCCGGACAGCGGACACGGAGGACAGCGGACGGCAGACACCGGGACACGGATGAGCGCGGAGACAGGAAAGCGCGAGATACGGAGGCGCGGAGATACGGAGATCCGCGCTCGCCTCGCCACCTTCACCAGCCTCGCTCCCCCAGGCTGACCTGCGAAAATGTCGTACCCGAACGCGACCATGGCGGCAGCGGCGGGCGCGGGGCCCGCCACCCCTGTCCCGGCGGTGCCCATGACCACCACGAAGATCGATATCAGCTCCCTCGGCGCCGAGTCGCCCGGCGTCGGTGCATCCACCTCCGTGGTGGACGAGGTCGAAACGGTCCCGCTGACGGAGCTGGAACGCGCCATCTGTGCCTGGGCGGCGCGGATCGCCGCGGCGACCTGCCAGCTGCTGACGATGCTGGCCGCGTTCGACCGGCGGCGAGGCTGGTCGGGGCTGGGAATGGCGACCTGCGCACAGTGGCTGTCCTGGCGGTGTGGCCTGGGAATCCGGACGGCACAGGAACACATGGCCGTCGCCCACGCGCTGGAGGAGCTGCCCGCGCTGCGGGCGGCGTTCGCCGAGGGACGGTTGTCCTACTCCAAGGTGCGCGCCGTGGCGCGCGTGGCCGAGACCGCGACGGAGCAGACCTGGCTGTCGCATGCGCTGCACTGCACCGCAGGCCAGCTTGAGCGGCTCGCGTCGCGCTACCACCAGCTGACTGCGGATCCGGCCGAGCAGCGGGCGACGCGGAAGGTGACCTGGAGTACCCGCGCGGACGGGCTGTTTCGCCTGCAGGCTGTGCTGACGGCGGAGGAGGGCGCCCGGCTGGCCGTCGCGATCGACGCCGCGAGAGCCAGCCTCGACGACTCCAGTCCACCCCGGACCGGCGCCGAGGCCGAGGCGTCGCCGGCGGACGGGCAGATCGTCAACGCCCCGCGAGACCGGAAGGCCGACGCCGACGCGTTGGTGGCGCTGGCTGAGGGCTTCCTTCACCGGCCTGTCCCAGACCTGATGAGCCCGTCCCACACGGTCACCGTGCATGTCGACGCCGAGACTCTGCTGAGCACCGGTCAGCGCGTGGCGGGGGCCCGGAGTCCCGCGGGCGTGGCGGGAGGCCCGACCGGCCTCGCGAGGGATGGGATGGCCCCGACGGGCGAGCCCCCGCGAAGCGCCGGTCGGCCGCCGAACACGCCCAGGGCTCCGGCGCCCAGCGCCGGAGGGCGGACGCGGGAGGCGCCTCGCCAGGTCAGCACCGCTGACACCACCGATGGCCTGGCGAAAGGGCTCGCCCGATCAGGTGACGGAGGCTGGAGTGACGGAGGCAGGCATGAAGGGCTGGTGGCTTCGGGGGCGACGACGACCGGTTCGGATCCGGTCAGCAGGCTTGCCCGTGGCCTGCTGCGTTGCGACGCGGAGCCCGAGGTCGGCCTGCCCCAGGCGGTGCTGCGCCGGCTCGGCTGCGACGGCCTGATGCGAGCGCTGGTCCGGGACACGGCCGGGAACCCGCTCGCGCTCGGGCGGCGGCGCCGGGTACCGACCCGCCGGCTACGGGAGGCCGTCTACGCCCGTGACCAGGGCACCTGTCGGTATCCGGGCTGCACCCACACCCGCTGGCTTCAGGTGCATCACCTGCTGGAGTGGCTGGCCGATGAGGGCGACACAGATCTGGAGAACCTGACGCTGGTGTGCAGCCGCCATCACCAGCTGATCCATGACGAGGGCATCACCCTGAGCCGCCGTGACGACGGAAGGATCGTCGCGACGCTGCCCGACGGCTTCGTCGTGACCCCGGCACCGTGTCTGGACGCCGGTACCCGGCCCGTCGCCCGCCTCGCCGCGGCGACGCGAGACGTCGCCGCCGACGCGATTCAGACTCACGGCGGCGGACGTCTCAGCTGGGACGACTCGCTCTTCGTCCTCATGCAACATCGTCGGCCACCCGCTGGTAGACCGGCCGCGTAGCCGAACACGGGCACCTGCGTAGCGGACTGGCGCCACAAGCGGCCAGGTCGGACGGAGCGCTGTGTCGGAGGTGGGATGCAGACTGGCCTCCATGTCCTCTTCCGACCCCCTCGCGACGTTCTCGGCGCCGACCAGGGCATGGTTCTCCGCCGCCTTCCCGGCGCCGACCGCGGCCCAGGCCGGCGCGTGGACGGCGGTGCGGGCGGGCGGCAGCGCGTTGGTGGTGGCGCCGACCGGCTCGGGCAAGACCCTCGCGGCGTTCCTGTGGTCGCTGGACGAACTCGTGCGTGCCGGCCTGCCAGACGCCGCGCGCCCGCGCTCCGCGTCATCACCGGCCGCGTCCTCACGACGGGCAACCGCGTCCGCGCCGCGGACCTCGTCACAGACGTCCTCGCCGGTTTCGCCCCCGGACCCCACCCGCCGCTGCCGGGTCCTCTACGTCAGCCCGCTCAAGGCGCTCGCTGTGGACGTGGCTCGCAACCTGCGGGCTCCGCTGGCGGGCATCCAGGCCGCCGCGACCCGGCTGGGCGTGACCGTGCCCGAGGTGACGGTCGCGATGCGCACCGGCGACACCCCGGCCACCGAGCGGCGCGCGTTCGGCCGCACCCCGCCCGACATTCTGATCACCACGCCGGAGTCGCTGTTCCTCATCCTGACCAGCCAGGCGCGCGAGTCGCTGCGCGGCGTGGAAACGGTGATCGTGGACGAGGTGCACGCGGTCGCGAGCACGAAGCGCGGCGCCCACCTGGCGCTCAGCCTCGAACGCCTCGATGCCCTGCTGGAAACCCCGGCGCGGCGGATCGGCCTGTCCGCGACGGTGCGCCCGGTGGAGGAGGTCGCGCGTTTCCTCGGCGGCGCCCGCCCGGTGACGGTGGTCCGCCCACCGACCGAGAAGACCCTGCAGGTCGACGTCGTGGTGCCCGTCCAGGACATGGCCGACCCCGGCGCCCCCGCCGGCCTCGGCCGGGGTCCCTCCCGGATCGGCGAAGCCGATCTGGGAGGTCTGCTGGCCAGCCCCGACAGCTCCGGGGCGCTCGCCGGGCTTCCCGGCCTGGACACCCTGGGCGGCGGGCCGCCCGCCGCCGTGCCGAGCCGGCCGTCGATCTGGCCGGCCGTCGAGGCACGAGTGCTCGACCTGATCGAGGCGCACACGTCGACGATCGTCTTCGCCAACTCGCGGCGGGTGGCGGAACGGCTGTGCGCCAAGCTGAACGAGCTGCACGCGCAGCGGCTGCTGGCGGCCGAGATGGCGGGTGTGGAGCGCGGCTCGGGAATGATCGACCTGGACGATCTCGACGGCCCGGTCATGGCCGCGCCGGAGGCGACCGGCACGCCCGCCGAGGTGATGGGCCAGGCGGGTTCCGCCCAACCGCTCCCGTTCGCCGAGGTGGCCCGGGCGCACCACGGCAGCGTCAGCCGGGAGCAGCGGCTGCTGATCGAGGAGGACCTCAAGGCCGGCCGGCTGCCCGCCGTGGTCGCGACCTCCAGCCTGGAGCTGGGCATCGACATGGGCTCCGTCGACCTGGTGGTCCAGATCTCCTCGCCGCCGAGCGTCGCCGCCGGCATGCAGCGGGTCGGCCGCGCCGGCCACCAGGTTGGCGCGGCCAGCCGCGGGGTGGTGCTGCCCAGCCACCGTGGCGACCTCCTGGAGTGCGCGGTGGTCGCCGAGCGGATGCGCGACGGGGAGATCGAGGAGGCGCGCTACCCGCGTAACCCGCTCGACGTCCTCGCCCAGCAGATCGTCGCGATGGTCGCGGTCGACACGTGGCCGGTCGATGAGCTGGGAGCGCTGGTCCGGCACGCGGCGCCGTTCGCGACGCTGCCGGCGTCCGCGTTCGAGGCGGTGCTGGACATGCTGGCCGGCCGGTACCCCTCGGACGCGTTCGCCGAGCTGCGCCCGCGGATCGTCTGGGACCGCGCGGCGGGCACGGTGACGGGCCGGCCGGGCGCGCAGCGGCTCGCGGTGACCAGCGGCGGCACGATCCCCGATCGTGGCCTGTTCGGCGTGTTCCTCGTGGGCGAGAAGGCGAGCCGGGTCGGCGAGCTCGACGAGGAGATGGTCTACGAGTCCCGCGTCGGCGACGTGGTGCTGCTCGGGTCGTCGAGCTGGCGGGTCGAGGAGATCACCCCGGACCGGGTGCTGGTCACCCCGGCGCCGGGCCGGCCGGGCCGGCTGCCCTTCTGGCACGGCGACTCCCCCGGCCGCCCCGCCGAGCTCGGCCGGGCGCTCGGCGGGTTCCTGCGCGAGCTCACGAAGAAGACGCCGGACGAGGCCGAGGCACGGCTTCGCGCCGCGGGCCTGGACGAGTGGGCGGCGAGCAACCTGCTCACCTACCTGGACGAGCAGCGGGCCGCCACCGGCCGCCTGTCCGACGACCGCACGCTCGTCGTCGAGCGGTTCCGCGACGAGCTGGGCGACTGGCGCCTGGCCGTGCACTCGCCGTTCGGCGCCCGGGTCAACGCCCCGTGGGCCCTGGCGATCGGCGGCCGCCTGCGCGAGCGCTACGGCGTCGAGGTCCAGATCATGCACACCGACGACGGCATCGTCGCCCGGGTGCCCGACGCCGACGCGCCGCCGACCGCGGCGGACGCCGTCTTCGACCCCGACGAGATCTCCGCCCTCGTGCGGGCGGAGGTCGGCGGCAGCGCGCTGTTCGCCAGCCGGTTCCGCGAGTGCGCGGGGCGGGCGCTGCTGCTGCCGCGCCGCTCCCCCGGGAGGCGCACGCCGCTGGGGCAGCAGCGCCAGCGCAGCGCGGCGCTGCTGTCGGTGGCCGCCGAGTTCGAGAGCTTCCCGGTGGTGCTGGAGACGATGCGCGAGTGCCTGCAGGACGTCTTCGACGTCCCGGGCCTGACCGCGCTCATGCGCGACGTCGACGCCCGCCGGCTGCGGGTCGTCGAGGTCGAGACGCCGGCGCCGTCGCCGTTCGCCCGGTCCCTGCTGTTCGGCTACGTCGCCACCTTCATCTACGACGGGGACGCCCCGCTGGCTGAGCGGCGCGCGCAGGTGCTGTCGCTGGACAGCCGGATGCTCGCCGAGCTGCTCGGCGAGGCGGACCTGCGGGAACTGATCGCCCCGGAGGCGCTCGCCGCCGTCGAGGCGGAGCTCGCGCGGCTGGCACCCGAGCGACAGGCCCGCGACCTCGAGGGGGCCGCCGACCTCCTGCGGGTGCTCGGCGACCTGACGACGCCCGAGGCGCTCGCCCGGGGCGCGACCGAGGAATGGCTCGAGGCGCTCGCCGCCGCGGGCCGGGCACTGCGGGTGCGGATCGCCGGCGAGGAACGCTGGGTCGCGGTCGAGGACGCGGGGCGGCTGCGCGACGCGCTGGGAGTGCCGCTGCCGATGGGGGTGCCGGCGGCGTTCACCGAGCCGGTCCGCGACCCGCTCGGTGACCTGGTCTCCAGGTACGCCCGCACGCACGGCCCGTTCGACGCCGACGAGCTGGCCACGCGGTTCGGCCTGGGTGTCTCGGTGGCCGTGGCGGCCCTGGAACGTCTGGTGGGGGTCGGCCGGCTGGTCAGGGGCGAGCTGCGGCCGGGGCGGCCGGGGGAACAGTGGTGCGACGCCGAGGTGCTGCGCAGGCTGCGACGGCGCAGCCTGGCGGCGCTGCGCCGTGAGGTGGAGGCGGTGCCGCCGCGTGCGCTCGCGGCCTTCCTGCCCGCCTGGCAGGCGGTGACCAGTGGGCGTTCGCGCGGTGTCGACGGGGTGGCCAGGGCCGTCGAGCAGCTGCAGGGGGCGTTGATCCCGGCCAGTGCCTGGGAGCAGCTGGTCCTGCCGGCCCGGGTGTCCGACTACTCGCCCGCGATGCTCGACGAGCTGTGCGCGAGCGGTGAGGTGCTGTGGGCCGGGGCGGGCGGGCTGCCCGGTGACGACGGCTGGTTGACCCTGGTGCTCGCCGACGCCGCCCCCTTGCTGCTTCCTCCGGTCGCGCCGGACCTCGCCACCGACACCACCACCGCGGCGGCCATGGCCGCGGGTGCCGGCGAGGCGGAGAGGAGGGTGGACGAGCCCGCGAGCGGCGAGGTGGTGGATCTGGGCGGCGTCGCCGCCGGGGTGGCGAGCCCGCTGCACCGCGCGGTTCTCGACGCGCTCGCCGACGACCAGGCGCTGTTCTTCCGAACCCTGTCGGACCGGGTCGGCAGCCTGGACGACACGGCGCTCGCGAACGTGATCTGGGATCTCGCCTGGGCGGGTCTGATCACCAACGACACGCTCGCCCCACTGCGCGCCCGCCTCGCGGGAGGCTCGGCCACCGCCCACCGGTCGGCGCCGCGCCCCCGCCGGACGAGCCTCCGTTTCGCCTCGGGCCACCATCCACCAGGGGCCGCCGGCCTCGGCCGGGGAGCGGGCCTTGGCCGCCCCGCGGTGCCCCGCCGTTCCGGGCCGCCCATGGTCGCGGGCCGCTGGTCGCTGCTGCCCGCCCGCGACACCGACCCGACGCGGCGGGCGCACGCACTCACCGAGACGCTGCTGGACCGGCACGGCATCGTCACCCGGGGGGCTGCCACCGCCGAGCACGCCCCCGGCGGGTTCGCCGCCGTCTACCGGGTGCTGTCCGCCTTCGAGGACGCGGGCCGGGCCCGCCGCGGCTACTTCGTCGAGGGGCTCGGCGCGGCCCAGTTCGCGATGCCGGGCGCGGTCGACCGGCTCCGCGTGATCGCCGGCGAGCAGCGCGCCGCGGCCGAGGAACCCGACTGGGCCGCCGAGCCAGCGGGTCCCGCCGGCCCGGCCGGCCAGGTCGGGCTCGGGGGCACCGTCGGAAATATCCACATGTTCGGCCGGATCCCGGGCGCGGGAGGTGCGCGGGCCGGGGCGGAACGACGAGCTGTGGTGCTCGCGGCCACCGACCCGGCGAACCCGTATGGCGCGGCGCTGCCCTGGCCTTCCCGGCCGGAGGGGGTGGGCGGCGATGGTCCTGGTCATCGCCCCGGCCGCAAGGCGGGGGCGTTGGTCGTGCTGGTCGACGGCGACCTGCTGCTCTACGTCGAACGCGGTGGGAAGACGCTGCTGTCCTGGCCGAACCCGGCACGGGCGCTGCAACCGGCGGTGGACGCGCTGGCGCTCGCGGTACGCGATGGCTGGCTCGGCCGGTTGGCCGTCGAGCGAGCCGACGGGCAGGCGGTCACCGGCAGCGCGCTGGGCGAGGCGCTGCTGCGCGCCGGCTTCCACCCGACGCCCCGGGGCGGCCTGCGTCTGCGCGGCTGACGCGCGCCCATTGAGGGATCACTCGCGGGTCCGCTACCGGCGCGGTCCGGTACCGGCGGGGCCGCCGCTGGGCGACGGACGAGGGGCGGCTGAGGCGATTTGCCCCTGGGCGGCCGGAAGGTATGGGGTGTGGGGGTGACGGACACGGCGCTCGACCAACCACAGCGATCAGCGCCGGCCGTCAGGATCTGGGGGCCGGAGCTGCGGGTCCTGACGGTGGGCCTGGTCTCGACGATCACCCTGCTCGCGTTCGAGTCGCTCGCCGTCGTCACGGTGGCGCCGCTGGTGTCGGCGGATCTGCACGGCCTGAACCTGTATGGATGGCTGACCGGGGCGTTCTTCCTGACCACGGTGGTCGGTCTCGTGCTCGCCGGCGCGGCGATGGACCGGGCCGGGCCGATCCGCCCGTTCGTCGTCGGCCTGCTGGTGTTCGGCGCGGGGCTCGTGGTGGCGGCGACCGCCGTGGACATGGAGATCGTGATCGTCGGCCGCGGCCTGCAGGGGCTGGGGGACGGCGCGATCGCCGCGGTCTGTTTCGGCACGGTCGGGCGGACATACCCGGCCCAGGTGCGGCCGAAGGTGTTCGCCGTGCTGGCGACGGCCTGGGTGGTACCGAGCCTCGGCGGCCCGGCGGCCGCGGCGTTCCTCGCCGAGCAGGTCGGCTGGCGGTGGGTGTTCGGCGGCCTGATCCCCCTCGTCGTGGTGGCCGGCGCCGTCACGGTCGGGGCGTTGCGGGTGGCCGGCGCGACGTCACCACCCATGCGGGAGGGCATCATCACCGCCCCCGGTGAGGACGGGGTGGCCGGGACGGCCGTCTTCGCCGGCCCGGCGAACGGCGGGCCGGGTGACGTGCCCGGTGGGCCAGCGACGGACCGCGCCGGGGTATGGCCCGCCGTCGAGGCCGGCAGGGGGCCGCTGGTGCGGGCGGTGCGGGTCGCGGCCGGCGCGGGCCTGCTGCTCGCCGGCGTGACCAGCCGATCGCTTTTCGGCATCCCGCTCGTCGTCGCCGGCCTGCTCGCGGGCATCGGGCCGCTGCGCCGGCTGCTGCCCGCCGGAACGCTGCGGGCTCGCCCGGGGGCGCCGGCGGCCGTGGCGGTGCGTGGGCTGCTCGCGTTCGCGTTCTTCGGCGCGGACACGTTCGTCCCGCTCGCCATCACCTCCGTGCGGCACGCCTCCGCCACGGTCGCGGGCCTCGCCGTCTCCACGGCGGCGGTCGTCTGGACCGTCGGGTCGTGGACTCAGGCGAGGCTCGCGACCCGCCGTTCCGGGCGGTTCCTGGTCACCGTGGGCCTGGGCACGCTGGTGCTCAGCGTGGCGGGCACCGGGACGGCGCTGCTCAGCACCCAGGTGCCGCTGGCCGTGGGGATCGCCTGCTGGGGCCTGGCCGGTTTCGGGATCGGTGTCGCCTACTCACCGATCATGAACGTGGCGCTGAACGAGGCACCGCCGGACCGCCAGGGCATGGCGAGCAGCGCGGTCTCGCTCTCGGACAACCTCGGGGTGACCTTCGGCGCCGGGCTGGGCGGCGTCGCGGTCGCCGCCGGCGCGGCGACGAGCCACCCCGCCGCCGACGCGGCGGGCGGCGCGGTCAACGCCGCCGGCCACGTGGCCTCCGTCGCCGGTCTCGCGGGCGCCTTCGCGCTCGCGACCGCGGTCGGCCTGGTCGGTCTGCTTGCCGCCCGCCGGCTGCCCACCACCGCCCTCGCCGAGGCGCCCGCGGCCAGCCTGCCTGACGGCACCGCCGGCTAGCGACCGGTGGGGCCGAGATCCGAGGTGGCGGCACCGCCAGCGGCGGTCCCGCGGCCCGCGGCGGGCAGGCCGCGGGCGGCCGCGCCGACGTCACGCAGGCCGGCGGCGTAGCCGCGCAGGTTCTCCGCCTGTTCGGCCAACGCGTCGAGGTCGACGGGCGCCACGCCGAGCGCGGCACCACCGACCGGTGTCCCAGGCGGCGCCGGGCCACCGAGGTCCAGGCCGCCGGAGTAGGCGTAGACGCCGGCGCCGACGACCTCGGCCGCGGCGGCGACGAGGTCGTCGAGGGCTCGCACGGCCGTGTTCATCTCCTCGGCAAGGGCCTGGACGGTGCCGGCCAGTTGGGCACGCGCGGACCGGTCGGCCAGCGCCCGTGCCGCCGCCTCGCAGGCCACGACGCGGTTCGCCCGCATCCGCAGCCCGTCGACCACCTCGGCGGCCGACGCCATCGCGGAGCGGATCACGTCCGCCGTCGGGCCAGGCGGCACCGGCCGCGCCAGCGCGAGAAAAGCGCTGATCGCCTCCTCGCCGCGGCGCAGCGGTCCGGCCGCCGCCGAGCCGGTCAGCGCCCGTACGCCCGGCGCGGCGGACACCGGCAGCGGCGGCCCCGGCGTCTGCCGGTCGGCCCTGGCCGCCTGCAGTGCCCACAGCCCGCTGTTGACCAGCGAGCCGGCACCGGCGAGGAGCCACATCCACCATTCGTGGCCGAAAGCCACGCCAGCCGGGGTGATGACCGCGGCGAGCGCGGCCCATCCGCCGGCTGTCCACCGGGCGTGCCGGGCATAGCGGGTGGCGGCCCGCGCCTCACGCTGGGCGCCTCGCCGTTCCATCTCGGCCGCCATGGCATCCGGCATCCTGGGCTGGATCCTCCGCCGCCAGTCCCAGCCCTCCGCCCGGACCCACGGCCGCCTCCCGGAGGGGTCCGGTCCCTGAGCGCCAGGCCGCCGCGGCGGTTCCTGCTGGGGCCGCCAGGGCGGCGGCCCCCAGCCCGGCGGCGAGGGCCAGGACCGGGGCGGCGGGGCCGGCGGGGGCGGCGGGGGCGGCGGCTGCCCAGGGCGCCCGCCGGGCCCGCCGCTCGGTGGCCCCGGCGGGCCGCCGCCCACACCAGGCCAGGTCACCGTCGCCGTCCCGTGGGCATCGTGGGCATCGGCCCGGTCACGGACCCGAGGCCGCTGGGCCAGTGGCGTCCGCGCCGCGGTCCTCGCGCGCGTCGGGCGTCGGCGGCTGGCTCTTGCCGAGGGTGACTCGGTTGTCGCCGGCCGGCACCTGGCCCGCCCCCGTCGGCTGGCCGCCGCCACCGGCGGCGCCCGGCCCAGCGGCCAGGCCCGCGCGCAGCTCGGCGAGCCGGTTGGTCGCCCTCGCGTCGATGGTCGCCCGGCGGACCTCCAGCATGCGCGCCTCGACGCCGGCGGAGGCCAGCTCGTGCCGGCCCATGGCGACGGAGTAGCGCTTCTCGACCTTCTCGCGGACCTCGGCGAGCGTCGGCGTGTCGCCGGCCGGAGCGAGCTCCGACATCGACTCCATCGCCTTGCTCATCTGCTCGCGCATCGCGGCATGCTCGATCTGCGTCAGCAGCCGCGCTCGCTCGGCGAGCTGCCTGCGCAGCCGCTCGGTGTTGTCGTCGACGGCGCGCCGGGCGAGCTCGGAGGACTCGACCGCCTGCTGGTGCAGGGTCCGCATGTCATCCAGCGACGACTCCCCCGCGACCAGCTCGCCGGCGAACGCCTGCGCCGTCTGTTCGTACTGAGCCGCGGCGGCGGCGTCGCCGCTCACGCGGGCGTTGTCGGCGAAGGCGAGCGCGGAGCGCGCCGACTCCGTGAGCATCGTGACGTTCTCGATCTGGCGCGCCATCCGCATCTCCAGCTGGCGCTGGTTGCCCAGCACCAGGGCGGCCTGCTGGCGCAGCGCCTCGTGCTGACGACGGCCCTCAGTGATGGCCTGGTCGATCTGCACCCGCGGATCGGCCTTCTCGTCGAACTTCCGGTTCGCCGACGCGGACAGATAGCGCAACGCCCGCCGGACGACATTCGCCATAGTCCGATCGTCGCACGTCACTGGCCCGTGCAGACAGCCCTGTACGAACGTCACCGATCGACGGCATATGTCCGTTTTCGGACACCCGCCGTTCCGGGTGAGCCGGAACGGCGACTTCCCGCCGATTGCGCTCACAGCTGATCCGCCGGCGTGGCATTGATCAGGTGCTGCGCGCGGAATCGACGGGGGCAACCAGGTCAATCTGGTACGCAGTGCGCCAGCGCCCGATATCGGCGCGCCCAGCATTCGCTTTCGCGGGCTCCGCCCGATTTGTCTCGTCCGGCCGGCGGGGCCGGCCCGCGGTCAGGCCGCGCGGTTGACCATGGGGGCCGGAGGACGGGCGGAGACGACCATCGGGGCGCCGACGCGGGGCGTCTCGGCGGCGAGCTCTGCCAGCTCGACGTCGTCGCTCACCTCGCGCAGCAGATCGGCCAGGCCGACGCCGAGCGCATCACAGATCGACGCGAGCAGCTCGGAGCTGGCCTCCTTCTGCCCACGCTCGACCTCGGACAGGTAGCCGAGCGACACCCGGGCCGCGGACGACACCTCCCGGAGCGTCCGGTGCTGATCCTGGCGGCGACGGCGGAGCGCCTCACCGATCATGCGTCGGAGCAGGACCATCGCGCCTCCTCCTTCGTCCACGGTATGGGTTTCACCGTATACCTACCGGCACGGTCATCGAGTGGCCGTTGACGGGACCGTAGCTCTGTAACCACCGCGCGTCCGGCGAACAATCCCAGGAGTGCCCCGAAACGCGTCTTGGAAGCGTATCTACCTGCTTCAACGGTCGACATCCGCCATCGGAGCCCTCGGGCGCTCCTACTTGTGAGCCCACCGTCGACGTCGCACATAGGCGCGGTCGATGCACGATCACAAGGGGCAAGCATGATCGCACCTCCTCACCCCTAGCCGGCGGGGATCTCCGCACTCCCCAGCGGTCCGGCGCCTGCCACCGGCAGTCCCGAGAGCGTACGCCGTAACACGTCGAGCGCCTGCACAACCGCGAAGGTCTGAATAAGCGGCCGGTCCCCGGGCAGCCGTAGCGACCGGGTCACAGTGCCGTCCGGACCGGCGAGTCCCAGGTGGAGCGTGCCAACCGGCTTGCCCTCCTGCTCCTCGGGCCCGGCCACACCGGTGGTCGCGAGCCCCCAGGTGGCGCCGAACATCTCGCGCACGCCAGCCGCCATCGCGGCGGCGGTGCGCGCCGAGACCGCGCCCTCCGTCGCGAGGACGGCCTCGTCGACGCCGAGCACGGATGCCTTCGCGTCGGTCGCGTAGGCGACGACGCCGCCTCGGAAGTAGGCCGAGGCGCCGGGGGTCCCGGTGAAGGCCGCCGCCAGCCGGCCACCGGTGAGTGACTCGGCCACCGCGACGGTGCCCAGGCTGGCCGCCAGCTGGGCGCCGACGACGCCGGCCAGCGTGTCGTCGTCGGTGCCGTAGACGGCCGGGCCCAGCGCCGCGCGCGCCGCCGCCTCGACCGGGGCGATCAGGCGCCCCGCCTCCGCACGGTCGGCGGCCCCCGCGGTGATCCGCACCCGGGTCTGCCCCTCGCTCGCGAGGAACGCGATCGTCGGGTTACCCACGTCGCGCAGGCGCTCGACCTCGTCGGACAGCGCCTCGGCGACGGCGGACTCCCAGACGCCGGCCGTGCGCAGCACCCGATGCACGACGACGGACGGCTGCCCGGCTCGGCGCGACAGGTCCGGCAGCACGCTGGCGGTGAACATCGCGTGCATCTCGCGCGGCACGCCGGGCATCGCGTACAGCACGGCGCGGCCGATCTCGATCCGGATGCCGGGCGCCGTGCCCGGCCCGTTCGGCAACGGCTCGGCGCCCCCGGGCAGGTCGGCCTGTCGGTAGTTCATGGCGGGCACGTCGCGGCGCAGCTCGGTGAACCGGCGCCGCAGCAGTGCCTCGAGGAACTCGTCCCGGCGCAGCGCCACCCCGGCGGCCGCGGCGATCCCCTCGCGGGTGAGGTCGTCCTGGGTCGGTCCGAGGCCGCCGGTCACGACCACGACGTCGCAGCGCTCAGCGGCCGTCCGCAGCGCCCGCTCGATCCGGTCGATGTCGTCGCCGACCACGACCGACGTGCCGACCCGGACACCTACGTCGGCGAGCTGGCGGCCAAGCCAGGCGGCGTTGCCGTTGATGATGTCGCCGTAGAGCAGTTCGTCACCGACCGCGACGATCTCAGCCAGCATCGGCGTTCCGTCCCGTGCCACTGGCGGCCTCCCCTGGCCCCTCGTCCGGCTCCTCGTCGAGCGTGCTGGGCGAGCCCGAGGCGCGCCGCAGCTTGAGCGCGCGGGCGACGTAGTCGACGCCGGTGGCGACGGCGACGACCACCCCGGCCGCGAGCACCGCGTCGCTGACCGCCGCCGCCGGCCCGGTCAGCGGCAGCACAGCCAGCCCGAGCGAGATGTTGAGCAGCAACGTCTTGAGCTTGCCGCCCCGGCTCGCCGCGATCACGCCGTGCCGGATCACCCAGAGCCGAAGCAGGGTGACGCCCAGTTCCCGGCCGACGACGACCACCGTCACGGCCCAGGGGATCTCGTCGAGGATCGACAGCGACACCAGCGCCGCGCCGGTCAGCGCCTTGTCGGCGACCGGGTCGACGAACGCGCCGAACTCGGTGACCAGACCGTGGCGGCGGGCGACCGCCCCGTCGATCTGGTCGGTGATCGCGGCGACGGCATAGGCGGCGAAGGCGGCGATCCGCCAGCCGTCCTCGTGCGGGCCGACGAACAGGAACACGACGAACACCGGCACCAGGACCAACCGCATGATCGTCAGAATGTTGGCGATGTTGAGCAGCCTCGCGGGGGGCGGCGGTGCCGGAACGTCGGACGGCGCCTGGCCGTGGGCCTCCCGGCGGGCCTCCCGAACCGGCTCGGCCGTTGAGCCGGCGGCCCCCGGCCTTTCCGAGCCCGCGGGAACCGCTGGCTGCGCGCCGCCCGGCGGCGCGGCCATGACGCCCGCGGCGCCCGCGGATGCCGCCGCCTGCGCGGGCAGGGTCTCGTCGGCCTGGGTGGGCACGCCGGACGTGACCCTCCGGCCGGCCTCGCCTGGCCGGCCCGCCACCGTCACCGATGCGCCCCGACGGCCTGGACCTCCCAGCCGGCCTGCTGGACCGGCTTCGCCGATCCAGCAGGAACACCGGCGGCCGCGAACTCGCCGGCGCCCGGCGTGCCTGCCCGGTCCAGCACGGCGACGAAGTCGGCGACCAGGTCGACGCCTTCGACGTCGATCACCCGCGCGATCACCAGGTCGCCGACGGCGACCGGCGCGCCGGGATCGCCGGACCGACCGGTCGTGCCGGTCACCGCGGGAAGCCGCACGACGCAGGCCCCGTCGACCTCGGGCTGCTGGTGGGCGGCGCAGCCGTGGGCCGTGCGGCCTGACGGCCCCCCGTCCCCGCCAGACCGGGCCGCCTGCGCGTCGGCTCCCGCGAGCACGTCGTCGGAGATCTCTTCGACGAGCACCTCCACGGTCTCGCCGACGCGCCGCTCAGCGCGCGCCGCGGTCAGCTGCTCGACCAGGTCGGCGATGCGAGCACGGCGGCGCTCGATGGCCCGGGGCGCGACCTTGCCGGACAGCCCGACAGCCTCGGTGCCCTCTTCGTCGGAGTATCCGAACACGCCGACCGCGTCAAGATCGGCCTGTTCGAGGAAGTCGGCCAGGATGTCGAGATCCTCGGCCGTCTCGCCGGGGAAACCGACGATCACATTGGAGCGGGCTCCGAGCGTGGGCGCGAGCGCCCGGCCCCGGCGAAGCAGGTCGAGGAAGTCGACCGAACCGCCGAAACGGCGCATCCGGCGCAGCACCGCCGGGCTCGCGTGCTGGAAGGACAGGTCCAGGTAGGGCGCGACCCCAGGCGTGGTCAGCAGCACCTCGAGGAGGGACGGGCGCGTCTCGGCCGGCTGCAGGTAGACGGTCCGGACGCGCACGATGCCGGGTGTCGCGGCGAGCTGGGGCAACAGCTTCTCCAGAGCGCGCAGGTCGCCGAGGTCCTTGCCGTAGGAGGTGGAGTTCTCGCTGACGAGCACCAGCTCGCGGGCGCCCTGCCCGGCGAGCCACTCCGCCTCGGCAAGGATGTCCCGCGGCGGGCGGGAGACGTGCGACCCGCGGAAGGACGGGATCGCGCAGAAGCTGCACCGCCGGTCGCAGCCACTGGAGATCTTCAGGGCGGCCACCGGCCCTCGTTCGAGCCGCCGCCGGATCACCGCCGGCATCATCGGGACGGCCGGGACGGCCGGGACGGCCGAGGCCGCCGGGGCCACGGCCGCGACGGTGCCATGCCCCGGCACCACGACGTCGGCCGCGGCCGCCCTGCCCCGCTCCACTGGCGTGATCGGGAGCAGGGTGCGCCGGTCACGCGGGGTGTGGGCGGCCGGGCGCTCGCCGTCGAGCACGGCACGCAGCCTCGCCGCGATGTCCGGGTAGGCGTCGAAGCCGAGCACGGCGTCGGCCTCGGGCAGGCTCTCGGCGAGCTCGGCGCCGTAACGCTCGGCGAGGCAGCCGACCGCGACGACCGCCTTCGGGCCCTGCCCGGCG
This sequence comes from Pseudofrankia coriaricola, assembly GCF_032027725.1. Lineage (NCBI taxonomy): Bacteria > Bacillati > Actinomycetota > Actinomycetes > Frankiales > Frankiaceae > Pseudofrankia > Pseudofrankia coriaricola. Next base: position 102,762 of record NZ_JASNFO010000050.1, read on the forward strand.
GAGTCGGGCGCGGCGCGCAGGCCGTCGGCGGCGAGCAGGGCGTCGATCGAGTCCTTCTTGGCGACGTCGACGAAACCGCAGGTGTTCACCAGCACGGCGTCGGCGGCGGCGGCGTCGTCGACCAGCTGCCAGCCGCCATCGGCGAGCCTGGCCGCCAGCTCCTCCGAATCGACCTCATTGCGCGAACAACCAAGAGTGACGAGCGCGACGCGGCGGACTTGACCAGCGGACACCACGTCAGGCTACCGGGCGACGGCCGCCGGGCGCGCCGCGCGGCCTCCCGGGGCGCGAAACACGCGCTCCCCAGCGGACACGAACGTGGTCCAGGACACGGCGGGAGACCTTGGGGCAAAGCGCGAACGCCAGTGGCGGCGCCCGTCGGGCGTCGGGCGCCCGGCGCCGGTGGGCCGCCGGTATCAGTTGCGCTGCCCCGCCGGCGCGGTGGCGCCGTCGACCGTGCAGTCGCCCGAGTCGCCGAGCGCCACCAGCACCGTCACGACCTGTCCGGGCGCGCCCATCGTGCCCAGCTTGTGGCCGTTGCAGGACAGGTTCATCGCGCCCGCGTTGCCCATCTTGACCTGTAGCGCCTTGGCCGTGAGCGTTTTGGTGTCGCCCTTGGCCAGTATCTGGCGCAGCACGACGTGGTTGCTGTCGTCGCTGACCTCCAGCCAGCTCTGCGCGCTGACCGCCTCGAGCCGCAGGTTCACCTCGGTGGGCGGGGCCGTCGCGGACGGGGCGCCACCGGGCGAGGTGGTCGGCGAGGCCGAGGCGCCCGGCGCCGCGGTCGCCGGTGTCGGTGTGGGTGTGTCGTGCCGCGACGAGCCCGGGAGCAGGAAGGCGACCAGGGCCAGCAGGCAGAGTACGGCGGCGGAAATGACCATGGCCGTGCCCCAGTGGGGGCCACCGCGACGGCGCTCGCCGTGGCGCAGCGGGTCGAACGAGCTGGTCGGCGCGAGTGACGGAGCCGGCACCCGCTCGTGGCTGGCATCGTAGGCGGCGATCAGGGATTCCGGGGCGATGTCGAGCGTGCGGGCAATGCCGCGGATGTGGCCGCGGGCGTAGACGGCGCCGCCGACGCCGGAGAAGTCGTCCTGCTCGATCTGGCGGATCAGCGTCGCCCTGATCCGCGTACGGGCGCTGACCTCGTCGACCGACATGCCCGCGGCCACCCTGGCCCTGGCCAGGCGGGCACCAACGCTCCCGCCGTCGTCGACCTCCTGGGCGCCGCCAGCGGGCGTGGCTTCGCTCCGGTCCTCCCGGGCGGCGCCAGCCGGCGTGCCGCCGGTCCGGTCCCCCCGGACTGGCTCCCGGACCTCCCCGACCGCTGACCTCCCAGATCGGGCAGGGACCCCGGGTCCGGCAGGAGCCTCAGGGCTCGCCGGATCGGCGGGAACCTCAGGAGTCCCGGGAGCCCCGCGACTCCCAGGAGCCCCGTCGGCCGCCGGTGCGGCCTGGGCCAGCCGGGCAGTGGTCTCGACGGGGTCTGCGCTGAGGTCACGATGGTGGTCGCGCGGTTCGTCGAAAGCCACCACGGGCCAACCTCCGCACACATCCGACGCTGGCCGACGCGCGCCGCGGCACCGATGACCCGCATCGGGGGCCGCGTGGGGGCGACGGCCGGCCAATGACGATCAACGGGCAGCGGGGTTGCCAGGCCAACGGCAATGAATAGACGTTGCCTGAGTTTACGATTCCACGCCGCTCGTCGAAACCCGTCGCCGCTCCCGATGGGACCAACTGACCAACGTCAGCCACTCCGCAAGGTAACAAGAAGTCCTTCCAGCTCATCTGGCATCACCAGGACATCACGAGCCTTCGAGCCCTCGCTCGGGCCGACGATCCCCCGGCTCTCCATCAGGTCCATGAGCCGGCCGGCCTTGGCGAAACCCACCCGCAACTTGCGCTGCAGCATCGACGTCGAGCCGAACTGGGTACTGACGACCAGCTCGACGGCCTGCAGGAACAGCTGCATGTCGTCGCCGATGTCCTCGTCGATCTCCTTGCGCGGGCCGGCATCCTCCTCGAACACGTCCTCGCGGAACGCCGGAGGGGCCTGCTCCTTGGTGTGGTCGACGATCGCGGCGATCTCGTCCTCGGAGACGTAGGCGCCCTGGATGCGAGCCGGCTTGCTCGCCCCCATCGGCAGGAACAGCGCGTCTCCCAGGCCGACGAGCTTCTCGGCACCGGCCTGGTCGAGGATGGTGCGGCTGTCGGCCAGCGACGCGGTGGCGAACGCCAGCCGCGACGGGACGTTGGCCTTGATCAGGCCGGTGACGACGTCGACCGACGGGCGCTGGGTCGCGAGCACCAGGTGGATGCCGACGGCCCGGGCCATCGCGGTGATCCGGCAGATCGCGTCCTCGACGTCGCGCGGGGCGACCATCATCAGGTCCGCGAGCTCGTCGACGATCGCCAGGATGTATGGGTAGGGCGTGTAGACACGCTCCGAGCCGGGCGGGGCGACGATCTCGCCGTTGCGCACCTTGCGGTTGAAGTCATCCACATGGCGTACACCGCAGGCCGCGAGATCCTCGTAGCGATTTTCCATCTCCTTCACGACCCACTGCAGCGCTTCGGACGCCTTTTTCGGGTTCGTGATGATGGGGGTGATGAGGTGAGGAATTCCCTGATAGCTGGTCAGCTCGACCCGCTTGGGGTCGACGAGCACCATCCGCACCTGGTCCGGCGTCGCGCGCGCGAGCACGCTCGTGATGAGCGTGTTGATGCACGTCGACTTGCCGGCCCCGGTCGCGCCGGCGATGAGGATGTGCGGCATCTTCGCCAGGTTCGCCAGGACGTAGCCACCCTCGATGTCCTTGCCGAGCCCGACCACCAGCGGGTGTGGGTTGCCGGTGGCGTCGGCGCTGCGCAGGACGTCACCGAGGGACACCAGCTCCCGGTCGGTGTTCGGGATCTCGACGCCGACCGCGCTCTTCCCCGGGATCGGGCTGATGATCCGCACATCCGGGCTCTTCACCGCGTAGGCAATGTTCTTCGCCAGCTGGGTAATCCGTTCGACCTTGACAGCGGAGCCCAGCTCCACCTCATACCGGGTGACCGTCGGGCCCCGAGTGAACCCGGTGACCCGGGCATCCACCTTGAACTGGGAGAACACGTCCGTCAATGACGCGATCACCGTGTCGGTCGCGGCCGACCGCACCTTCGGTGGGGTGCCGGACTTCAGCAACGTCGGCGACGGAAGCACATAGTCACCCTCGACCGGCACCGGCACCAGGTGCTCGATCTCGCCGTCCGCCCCCGCGGTCGAAGCGGCTCCGGCCGTGGCGCCGCCCGCTCCAGCCGGCTTGCGCTGCCGCGGCGGGCGCCGCACGGGCGCCGCCGGCTCCTCGACATCGCCATCGGGGCCGAGGTCCAGGCCAAGGTCGAGGTCGAGGATGTCGCCGGAGGCCACACCGGCGCCGTGCCCGTCAGGCGGCGGAACCCTCCGGCCCGCCGGGCCGGTGAGCTCGGTGTCGGCGTCGTACACATCGGCGGCGGCCGCGCCGGCACGGCGCCGGCTCCGGCCCCTGCCGCGGCCCCCCGCGGGCGCGCCGCCGGCGAGCAGCTCGTCCGCGAGCCCGGCCCGGCCAGGCTCGCCGGCCAGCTCGTCGGCGTCGTCGAAGACGTCCGGGTCGTCGCCGGGACCGATAGCGCGGCGCGGGCCGCGGGCCGCCGTCCCCCGCTGGTTGTCGCGGTCTTCCCGGACGCCGGCGGCCAGCCGGTCGACAAGACCGCGGGTCAGCATCGGGACCTGCCTCAACGGCGTCCGCGTGATGACCAGTACGCCGAAGAGCGCGAGCAGGATCAGCAGCGGCGCGGCGACGTACGGCGTGACCGCGGCCGCCAGCGGCGAGGAGGCGATGAAGCCAGCCGCGCCACCGGCGGCCCGCAGTTCCTTCGTCCCGTCGCCGAAGTCGGGGATCCCACGCACCACGTGGTAGAAGCCGAGCCCGCCGAGTGTCGCCGCGACCCAGCCGATAGTCACCCGGCCGCGGCTGTCCGGGTCGGCCGGGGCCCGTACCAGCCGCCATGACGCGCTGAACCCGATCACCGGCAACAACAGCGCTCCAGCACCGAACAGCAGGCGCAGCAGGGAACTCAGCGCGGTGCCGACCGGCCCGGCGGCGTGGAACCACAACGCGGCCATCGTGAGGATCGCCCCGCCAAGCGTCGCGAGCCCGGCACCGTCGCGCCGGTGCTCCGGGTCGATCCGCAGCTCTCGGCTGCCACGGCGAACATGCCGCAGCGAGGTACCGAACACGGTCGCGAGCGCCATCCACAGCCGCGCGACGCCCCGCAGCAGCCACGCGGCGACGGCAAGTGAGAAGGGTGTCCCCCCGGACGCGCGGCGAGCGCGCCCGCCGCCGGACCCACCCGACGGACGGCTCGCGCCCGCGCCACGTCCCCGGGCAGGCCGACTGCGAGCGCTGGCGGCCCGGGACGTGGCCGATCCTTCCCGGGATCGCGCGCCCGCCCCGGTCGTGCGTGTGGCCACATGAGCACGTTACAAGCCCGCCCCAGCCACTCCTGGCATCCCCGACCTTCCGGGCGCGCCGCGGCGGTCCCGGGAGGGCGCTCAGCGCCCGATCAACAGGGCGTCCCAGCGCCTTGTCAGACTTCGACGACGACGGGGACGATCATGGGGCGGCGGCGGTAGGTGTCGCTGACCCAGCGGCCGACGATGCGACGGACGAGCTGCTGGAGAGCGCTCGCGTCGGTCATGCCGTTGCGCATGCCGTCGGCGAGGCCGTCGGCGACCATCTTGCGCACCTTCTCGATGGCGGCCCTGTCGTCAGAGAAGCCACGAGCGACGAAGTCCGGCCCGGCGACGACCTTGCCGGCCGCGGCGTCCACCACCGCGGTGATCGTGATGAAGCCCTCCTCGCCGAGGATGCGCCGGTCCTTCAGGCTCGACTCGCCGACGTCGCCGACGGCGACGCCGTCGACGTAGACGTAGCCGCACGGCACGGCGCCGGTGATCGACGCCTGGCCCTCGACGAGGTCGACGACCATGCCGTCCTCGGCGAGCACGATCCGCTCGGCGGGCAGTCCGGTCAGCTCGGCGAGCGCGGCGTGCGCCCGGAGGTGCCGCCACTCGCCGTGGATCGGCATCATGTTCGACGGCCGCGTGGCGTTGAGGACGTAGAGCAGCTCGCCGGCGGGCGCGTGCCCGGAGGTGTGCACCTTGGCGATGCCCTTGTGGACGACCTTGGCGCCCCAGCGGGTCAGGCCGTTGATGACGCGGTAGACGGACTCCTCGTTGCCGGGGATCAGGCTGGAGGCGAGCACGACCGTGTCGCCGGCCTCGATCCGGATCGCGTGGTCGCGGTTGGCCATCCGCGACAGCGCCGACAGCGGTTCGCCCTGCGAGCCGGTCGAGATCAGGCAGATGTTGCGGTCGGGCAGCGACTCGACGTCACGGGCGTCGATGACCAGGCCCGGCGGAACCCGCAGCAGGCCCAGGTCGCGGGCGACCCCCATGTTGCGGACCATCGAGCGGCCGATGAAGCAGACCGAACGGCCATGCGCCTCGGCGGCGTCGAGGACCTGCTGCACACGGTGCACGTGGCTGGCGAAACAGGCCACGATGATCCGCTTGCCGGCTTCGCGGAACACCCCGTCGAGCACCGGGGCGATCTCCCGCTCCGAGGTGACGAAGCCGGGGACCTCGGCGTTCGTCGAGTCGGACATCAGCAGGTCGATGCCCTCCAGGCCGAGGCGGGCGAAGCCGCCGAGGTCGGTGAGCCGGCCGTCGAGCGGCAGCTGGTCCATCTTGAAGTCGCCGGTGTGCAGCACCAGCCCGGCGGAGGTGCGGATCGCGACCGCGACCGCGTCCGGGATGGAGTGGTTGACGGCGAGGAACTCGCAGTCGAACGGGCCGAAGCTGTGCCGCTCCTCCTCGGTGATCTGCAGCGTCACCGGCCTGATCCGGTGCTCCTGCAGCTTGGCGACCATCAGCGCCAGCGTCAGGCGGGTGCCGACCAGCGGAATGTCGGCCCGCTCGCGCAGAAGGTAGGGGACCGCGCCGATGTGGTCCTCATGCGCGTGGGTGAGGATGACCGCCTCGATGTCGTCGAGACGGTCCCGGATCGCGGTGAAGTCCGGCAGGATCAGGTCGACGCCCGGCTGGTCGGTCTCCGGGAACAGCACGCCACAGTCGACGATCAACAGCCGGCCGTCGTGCTCGAAGACGGTCATGTTCCGGCCGATCTCACCGAGACCGCCGAGCGGGATGATCCGCAGGCCCTCGACGGGCAGCGGCGGCGGGGCCCCGAGCCCCGGGTGCGGATGGCTCATGAGGCGGCCGCCCCCGCCGGCGCCGCGGCGAACGCCGGGACCGCGGGCGGCTCCAGCACGGCCGCGGCCAGGTCCAGGCGGAGCTGGTCGATCTCCGCGTCGGTGGCGTCGACCAGCGGTGGGCGCACCGGCCCAGCCGGTAGGCCTCGCAAGGTCAGGGCGGCCTTCGTCGTAATCACTCCCTGAGTTCGGAAAATTCCCTTGAAGATGGGCAGCATGCCCTGGTGCAGGCGTCGCGCGGTGACCGGGTCGCCCGCGTCGAAGGCGGCGATCATGGCCCGTAGGGAGGGCGCCCCGACGTGCGCGACCACACTGACGAGGCCGACGGCACCGACCGAGAGCAGCGGCAGGGTGAGCGCGTCGTCGCCGGAGTAGTACGCCAGCGACGAGTTGGCTATGACCCGCGAAGAGCTCTCCAGGTCGGCCTTCGCGTCCTTCACCGCGACGATGTTCGGGTGCTCGGCGAGCGCGAGCAGCGTCTCGCTGGCCACCGGCACCCCGGAGCGGCCGGGGATGTCATAGATCATTACGGGCAGGCCGGTAGCGTCCGCGACCATCCGGAAATGCCGGGCGAGACCGGCCTGCGGCGGCTTGCTGTAGTAAGGCGTCACGACCAGCAGGCCGTGCGCGCCGGCCCGCTCGGCGGCCCTGGCCAGCTCGACGGTGTGCCGGGTGTCATAGGTGCCGACCCCGGCGATCACGCTGGCGCGGTCACCGACAGCCTTGAGGACCACGCGCAGCAGCTGGTCCTTCTCGTCGTCCGAGGTGGTGGGCGACTCGCCAGTAGTGCCACTGATCACCAGGCCGTCGCTGCCGGCGTCCACCAGATGGGAGGCCAGCGCCGCGGCGCCGTCGAGATCGAGGGCGCCGTCCGGGAGGAACGGCGTCACCATCGCGGTGATCAGGCGCCCGAACGGCGCGGGGGGCAACACTGACATACCGGCCACGCTAGCTGGCACCTCCCACACCCCTACTTCCCCACCGATCCGCCAAGCGGTGGTCGGCGCTGGTCAGTACATCCGGCCCGGCCAGGCTCGGCCGGCGGGGACCCCTCGCGCCATCGACGCCAAAGTCAGCCGTCACGCCGGCGCCGCGCCTGTCGCACCGCCAGCGTCATTCTCCCGCCCAGTGCCCCGTCGCGCCCAAGAGCCCGCGGGGCTGCCGCCCGCGTTACCGCTGCGCGGAGGCGCGCGACCGGCGGGCACCCAGGCGGCCGAGGACGAGCATGTTGCGGTCGAGGCGCTGCCACAGCTCGCGGCGGCCCAGGCGGGCCAACGGCCGGCCGGCCACCACCGGGGACCTGCGCACAGAGACACCAAGACCGAAGTTCTTCGGCATGATCAACCGTCCATTGCTTCTCAACCGTGCCGCCTCGACAGCAGCGCTGCCTCGACGGCCACCGCGTCGGTGACACTGGCCCTGGGTCTGCGATCAGGGTATCGGACGCCGCGCCGGTGCGCGGCCCGTCGGCACGCCTGGCGGCGTCAACCCGGTCCGCCGGGCGTCGGGACCGGTCCCGATCGCCCCCGCGGCCACCGGATCCCGGGTCCCGGCGGGACCGGCGATGCCCGTCGGCGACGAACGCGAAAGGTCCGCCGCGAGGACCACGGGGCCGCGATCCGCCCCGCCTCAGGACCGGCGCGGAGCCAGCCGGGCCCGCCTTGAGCGGAATCGGCGGGAAAGCGCCTAATGTGCCTGCGTGACCATCACCCTGACGACCGTGAACCTGACGGAGCGCTGATGGCCGGAGCCAGCCCGCCGGGGAATGGTGCCGGGTCACGAGGCGCCGACCCGCGACGCCGCTGGCGCCGCCGGGACGACGCGGACGCGGCGCCGGTGCTCGACCTGACCGACGTCCACGAGGTCACGACGGCGCTGCTCGTGCCGCCGCCGGAGCTCCGCGGGGTGCGCCGCCGGGTCGTCGACCAGTTCACCCTCCTGTCGGCGAACCGGGCCGAGCTCGCCCGCTCGATCAACTGGGGCCCGCTGGACGGCCTGCTGAACGCGGTCGTGCCGGCCACCCACCGGCTCGACACCCGTGGCCGGCTACCCGCCGAGGTGTCGCTGCTGCTGCCGGTCTCGACGCTGCCGAAACGGGCGCTGGTCGCGTTCAACCTGACCGGCCCGAACGGATCCGACGCCCACCTGGTGCCCTATTCCACCTCGGTTGTGATTCAGGGATATGTGGTCGCCCTGCTGGCGAACGAGATCGGGTACCTGCCGCCGCCGGAAGCCCGGCGCATGGTGGACGCGATCAGCCGGTTCCGGCCCGGCCGGCTCTCGGGCAATCGGCCGGGCCTGACGCCCCGCCACCGCGCGCCGGACGGACGAACACCTCGGCCGCTGTCGCTGCGCGCCCTCGGGGAGTACCTGGCCAGGGAAGCCGACCTGTCGGTGCCCGAGCCGACGCTGCGCCGCTGGACCGGGCGCGTCGAGGCGGTGCAGGACGCGCTTCTCACGGCGTTGGACGAGCCGTTCGACCCGCTGTCCAGCGCCGACACCCTGCTGCTCGCGGCCGGCGAACTGCGGCGCGACCCCGAGCTGCCCGATGAGCCCACAGTCGACGACATCGACCGGTATCTGACGGTCTTCGTCGACTGGGTCGACGACCTGGTCGCCGCGGGGTCGCGGGCGGTGCCCGTGCTCTCGACGATCGCCGAGTACGGCCGGCGCTGGGAGGCGCTGGCACAGGTCACCCTCGACCCGTACCGGCCGTCACTGATCAAGATGGCCGAGGAGCGGCGCGCGCAGCTGGTCCGCCGCCCGCCCGCCCGCCATGCGTCCCGGTGGCGGGCGGCGGCCGGGGGCCTGGCGCTGGCCAATCCGGTGGCCCTGGTCGACCTGGACCCCGGCGTGGGCAGCTACCACGTCAGCATCGGCACCGACGACAGCAGTATCGAGATCAGCCACCCGGTCGTCCTCGACCTCTACAACCGCCCGGTCGAGCGGACGTACGTCGAGGATGTGCAGGACAACCGCGAGGTGTACGCCTACTACACGACGGACGTGCGCAGGCCGAGCCGAGCGCGCCTGGCGGTCGGCCTGTCGGTCTCGCCGGACGTCTCCCGGGTGACTGTCGCCATCGGCGTCCTGATGGCGATGGCGGTGGGCCTCGCGGCGCTTCCGGTCGAGCTGGGCCCGGACGCGGTCGCGGTCATCACCGTCCCGTCGTCGTTCGCCGCGACGATCCTGCTCACCCGCGAGCGCAGCAGCCTCGCCGCCTGGGTCCTCGGCCCGGTCAAGGCCACCCTGCTCGCGCTGCTGGTGGCGCTCGCCATCCTCTCCGGCCTGCGTGCCCTCGGCTGGCACCGGCCGGCCGACTCGGCGGCGGGCACCGCGCGCCCGCCATCGGGCGCCGGGGCGCCCTCCCCCGTGGTCAGCGGCGGATGGACACCACCGCGGTCGACCTGATCACGGCCAGGCAGGGTGATCGCGCCGGCACGGCCCTGATGGCGCGGTCATCCGCGCCGGGTGCTGACAGGCAAGGGGCAACGTCGCCGAGTTTCCGGGTCGGGACCCGGAAACGGGTCGAGGTGCCCCGGAGAGGCGAACGCACGCTCGCCGGGACACCTCGACCAAAGACGGCACCGATCAGGTCGGCGCCTCCTACCGACTACTGCTGGCCGCCCGGCCAGCCGCCCTGCGGCGGCTGCTGCTGCCAGCCGCCCTGCGGAGGCGGCGTCGGCTGCTGCCAGCCGCCCTGTGGCCGCCCCTGCGGCGGCTGCTGCTGCCAGCCGCCCTGGGGCTGCCCCTGCGGCGGGCCCTGCGGCCACGCGCCCGGCGGCGGGACCTGCTGCTGCCCCTGCGGCCACTGGCCGGGCTGCGTGCCCTGCGGCCACCCCTGCGGCTGGCCGTACGGCGGCTGAGGGCCGCCCGCCGGCGTCGTCGCGCCGCTGCGGAACCGGAGGAAGGCGAACGCGGTGAGCGCGATGGCGGCGATCAGGCCGAGGTACGTCCCAGCCCGCGCGCCGGCCTCGATCGACCCGCCGAAGAAGGCAGAATCCCCACTGTCGGGCCGGTCGTAGGTCACCCAGCGGAGCAGGATCAGCACCACCGCGAGCCCACCGGCGCCAACGAACGCCAGCGCCGGCTGGACCGGGCCGAGCGTGGGCACCCGGAAGCCGGCGAACACCTGCGCGGCGACGAGCCCGGCGACAGCCAGGCAGAGCAGGACGGAGAACCAGGCGGCGAACCCCATGTGCCACGCGTTCGCGCTGGCGCTCGCGCCACCGACGCTCGTACCACCGACCTTCACGCCGTACCACGGCAGGAAACTGAAGATGAACATGAGGAGGCCAGCCCCCATGACCCCGATGTCGCCGGTCGCGAGGTCGCGACCTCCGATTCTTGGCATGACGCAACCCCTTCTTCTCCGGATGCCTGTGGCTCCGGAAGATCATGGCGTATCCGCTCCGGCTCGCTGGCCAGCCCCCGCGACCGAGCCCGGCCGCGACAGCGATCCCCACCAGGATCTCTACCGATAAACAAAATAAGCAAAAACGGCGATGCCAGACTTTCGTCCGGGGAAGCTACACCCGAATGGGAGATTTGTCGTCTTCTCGTACCGGGAGGCTGACGGGCTGTCAGGCCGCCGACATGCCCATGGCCGGGGTGCCACCCGTTTGGGCCGCCCCGGCAGTCACTCTTCCGACAGGATCTCGCGGACGCCGCGGGCTATTTCCAGGTCCTCGCGGGCGGCGATCACGAAGGTACGGACGGGAGCCCCGGCGGCCGTGAGGTCGGTGTCCTCGCCGGCGGCCGGATCGTGGCCCGCGTTGCGGGCCGGGTCGACGGCGACGCCGAGGAAGGCCAGGCCGTCGGCCGCGGCGGCGCGGACCTGGGCTGAGCGCTCGCCGACGCCGCCGGTGAACACCAGGGCGTCCAGGCCCCCGAGCGAGGCCGCCATCGCCGCGATCCCGGCGCGCAGCCGGTGCAGGTAGACCGCCAGGGCCAGCACCGCGGCCTCCTCCTGCCGACCGGCGCGCTCGACGACGGCTCGCATGTCGGAGGTGCCAGCCAACGCGGCCAGCCCGGAGGCGTGAAAGAGCGCCTCGGTGAGCTCCTGGGCGCTCATCCCCGCCGATGTCTGCAGCCAGAGCAGCAGCCCCGGGTCGACGTCACCGGACCGGGTGGCCATGACCAGCCCTTCCAACGGAGTGAACCCCATGGTCGTGTCGACACTCACCCCGTCACGGACGGCCGCGAGCGACGCGCCCGAGCCGAGGTGGCAGGTCACGACGCGACGAGCGCCGGCGCCGCCGGCAGCGCCCGCGGCGGTCACGAGCTCGGCCGCGCGCCGGGACGCGTAGGCGTGCGAAAGCCCGTGGAAGCCATAGCGGCGGATGCCGTGCCGCTCCCGCCAGACCGCCGGCACCGCGTAGGTGGCGGCCGCCGGCGGCAGGGTGGCGTGGAAGGCGGTGTCGAAGCACGCGACCTGGACGGCGTCCGGCAGCACCTCGCACACCTCGCCGAGCGCGGCCAGCGCCGCCGGCTGATGCAGCGGCGCGAGCGCCGTCAGCTCGGCCAGGCGCGCGGCGACCGCGTCGTCGACACGCACCGGCGCGGTGAACGCGGTGCCGCCGTGCACGATCCGGTGGCCGACGGCGACCGGGCCCGCGGCCGTCTCGCCCTGTTCGCCGCGCCGCCGGGCGAGCAGCTCGTCGACCGCCGCGCGGAGCTCCGTGAGGTCCGCGCGGCCGGCGGGAGCGGCCAGCTCACGCGCGCCGAACAGGGTGTCGTCGGGCGCGACGAGCGCGAGCTTGAGCGTCGCCGAGCCCGCGTTGACCACCAGCACATCCACGGCGGCACCCGTCCCGGTCAGTAGGGCCAAAGGAGGCGCGACAATGCTCTTCCTTCGCGCCTCCGGCGGCCTGTTTCGGAAAAACTAGAGGGCCAAAGGGTGTGCGAAAATGATCTTCCTTCGCACACCCGGCGGCCGTTGTCCCCAGGATCACTAGTAGGGCCAGACCCAGTCGCGGATCTCGGGCGGGTCCTCGCCGTGCTCGCGGGTGTAAGCACGGACCCGTAGCCGCTCGTCGACCATCTCCTGGCGGACGTGCGCGGCCCGCGCGCCCAGCGACGGCACCCGGTCGATCACGTCGGCGACCAGATGGAAGCGGTCGAGCCCGTTCATCATCACCATGTCGAACGGCGTCGTTGTGGTTCCCTCCTCGATGTAGCCGCGGACGTGGAGATTGTGGTGGTTGGTCCGCCGGTACGTCAGCCGGTGGATCAACCACGGGTACCCGTGGTGAGCGAAGATGACCGGCCGGTCGGGGGTGAAGAGCGCGTCGAACCGGGCGTCGGAGATGCCGTGCGGATGCTCGCTCTCGCTCTGCAGGGCCATCAGGTCGACGACGTTCACCACCCGGACCCGCAGCCATGGGAGGTGGCGGCGCAGCAGGTCCACGGCGGCCAGCGTCTCGAGCGTCGGCACGTCGCCGGCGCACGCCATCACCACATCCGGAAGCCCGTCACCACCGGCGCCGGCGCCACCAGTGGCGTCCTGGTCATTGCTGGCGAAGTCCCAGATGCCCAGGCCCCGGGTGGAGTGGGCGATCGCCTGCTCCATGGTCAGGTAGTTCAGCGCCGGCTGCTTACCGGCGACGATCACGTTGATGTAGTTCCGGCTGCGCAGACAGTGGTCGGCGACCGACAGCAGCGTGTTCGTGTCCGGCGGCAGGTAGACCCGGACGACCTCCGCCTTCTTGTTGACGACGTGGTCGATGAAGCCGGGGTCCTGGTGCGAGAAGCCGTTGTGGTCCTGCCGCCAGACGTGGCTGGTGAGCAGGTAGTTCAGTGACGCGATCGGGCGGCGCCACGGGATCTCGCGGGTGGTCTTCAGCCACTTGGCGTGCTGGTTGACCATCGAGTCGACGATGTGGATGAACGCCTCGTAGCAGGAGAAGAGGCCGTGCCGGCCGGTGAGCAGGTAGCCCTCCAGCCAGCCCTGGCACAGGTGTTCGGAAAGTACCTCCATCACCCGGCCCGCCCGGGCGAGGTGCTCGTCGGTCGGCAGGATCTCGCCTTCCCAGACCCGGTCGGTGACATCGAAGACGGCGCCCAGCCGGTTCGAGGCGGTCTCGTCGGGGCCCATCAGCCGGAACGTGGTCGGGTTGGCCAGGATGACGTCGCGCAGCAGGTGGCCGAGCACGGTCGTCGCCGAGGTCGACGCGGTGCCGGGCGCCGCCACGTCGACGGCGTAGTCCCGGAAGTCGGGCAGGGTGAGGTCCCGCAGCAGCTCGCCGCCGTTGGCGTGCGGGTTGGCGCTCATCCGCCGCCGCCCCGCCGGCGCGAGCGCCGTCAGCTCCGGTCGCGGCCGGCCGGCGGCGTCGAACAGCTCCTCGGGGCGGTAGCCGCGCATCCAGTCGGCGAGTTCGGCGATCCGATCGGGGTTCGCTCGCGCGTCGGTGATCGGGACCTGGTGCGCGCGCCAGGTCCCCTCGACGGGCTTGCCGGCGACGGTACGCGGCCCGGTCCAGCCCTTGGGGGAACGGAGCACGATCATCGGCCAGGCCGGGCGGGGCGCTTCCCCGCCCGCGGCCACAGCGGCCCTGGCCTCGCGCTGGATCCTGGTGATCTCGTCGAGCGCCTCGTCCAGGACGGTGGCGAGCCGGCGGTGCGCCTCGGCGATACCGGCTGGGCAGCCTCCGGGCGCGCCAGGCTCCGCCATCGTCGCGCGCCCTTCGGCCGGGTCGTCGCCGGCCTCGGCGGTGACGTGCAGCGGGGCATAGCCGTAGCCGCGCATCAGCGCGTCCAGCTCGGCCTCGGGGATGCGGGCGAGCACGGTCGCCTGCGCGATCTTGTAGCCGTTGAGGTGCAGGATCGGCAGGACCGCGCCGTCCCGGGCCGGGTCGAGGAACTTGTTCGAGTGCCAGCTGGCGGCGAGCGGGCCGGTCTCGGCCTCGCCGTCCCCGACGACGCAGGCCACCACCAGGTCGGGGTTGTCGAACGCGGCACCATAGGCGTGCGCGAGGGCGTAGCCCAGCTCGCCGCCCTCGTGGATCGAGCCGGGCGTCTCCGGCGCGACGTGGCTGGGAATTCCACCCGGAAACGAGAACTGCCGGAACAACCGGCGTATCCCGGCCTCGTCCTGGCTGACCGTCGGGTAGATCTCGGAGTAGGTGCCCTCGAGATACGCGTTCGCGACGATGCCGGGACCGCCGTGACCCGGACCGATGACGTACATCATGTCGAGGTCACGCGCCTTGATCACCCGGTTGAGGTGCGCGTAGATCAGGTTGAGGCCCGGGGTGGTGCCCCAGTGGCCGAGCAGGCGCGGCTTGATGTGCGCCGACTCGAGCGGTTCCCGCAGCAGGGGGTTGTCCAGCAGGTAGATCTGCCCGACGGACAGGTAGTTCGCCGCCCGCCAGTAGGCGTCAAGCAGCGCCACCTCCTCATCCGTGAGCGGCCCCGCGACGCTGGCGCCGGCGCGGGGCCTTGTTGCCGGATCGGCGGTGGACCTGGCTGGCTGGATGGTGGCGAATTCCGCCGCACCGGTCATCGGCTGGCCCTTTCCTGTGGAGGCCGGCTCTCGGGGCTGTCGGGCTGGCTGGGACGCGAAGCCTCGTCGCTGGCACACGCACACCCCGCCAGCTCGGCTGGTTGGAGCCGGTCGGGCGCGTCCATTCGACCACCCTCCCGCCCCGCCGACGGCCTACCCGGCGGCCCTGGCCGTCATGACCTCTTTCCCTGGAAACGTGAGCCGCCAGACCTGACGCGCCGGTACGGTTCACCCAGTACTGCGCGGACCGTACCGGCGCGGACCGTACCGGCGCGGACCGTACCGGCGCGGACGGCTCAGCCCTTCGTGCCTGCCGGCTTCTCGCTCTCCGGAATCTCCTGTCTTTCCGGGATGCGGGCCACTGGGCCACTGGGCCGCTCGGTGCGGAGTCGACCACCTCGGTGGGAAGCTGGCGGCCGGTCGGGCCGGCCGCCCACGACGGCCACGACGGCCGCTCTGGCCCCGGTGTATGCGCTCACACATCTCTTTGCCCGATGCGGCCCATCGGGTTCACGGGAGCGAGCGGCCTGCTACCCCTCGCCGACGAGCGGGCTGGAGGCGACCTCGGTGCCGTCATCGAGGGTGGAGAGGCTGAAGTCCGCGAACACGTTCGGGGCGACCTCCCGCAGCGCCTTCAGGACCGCGACGGCGAGCCCGCGGATCTCGACGTCCGCGGACTCGCTGGCGCGCATCGCGACGAAGTGCCGCCAGGCGCGGTAGTTGCCGGTGACGACGATCCTGGTCTCGGTGGCGTTCGGCAGCACCGAGCGGGCGGCCTGACGCGCCTGCTTGCGCCGCGACGTGGGGGCCGCGACCTCGGCGAAGTGCTTCTCCAGGCCTTCCAACAGCCTCGAGTAGGCGGCCAGGGACGCGGTCGTCGCCTCCTCGAAGATCGCGTGCAGCTCCGGGTCGGCGGCGATGACGTCCGGCTCGACCATCTCGGCGTCCCGCTCGGGCACGTAGCGCTGGGAGAGCTGGCTGTAGGAGAAGTGCCGGTGGCGGACCAGCTCATGGGTGAGGCTGCGGGACACGCCGGTGAAGTAGAGCGTGACGGTGCCGTGCTCGAGCACCGACAGGTGGCCCACCTCGAGGATGTGCCGCAGGTAGCCGGCGTTCGTCGCGGTCGACGGGTTCGGCTTCTTCCAGCTCTGGTAGCAGGCCCGGCCCGCGAACTCGGCGAGCGCCTGCCCGCCGTCGGCGTCGGTCTCCCACGGCACGTCGGCCGGCGGGAGGAACTCCGTCCGCGCGATCACCTGAACTCGCACTGCCACCTCCACGAACGGTTCGACCATGCCGATCCACGGTAACCGGCGGGCAGACGGCCAGGTGCGGGCCCGGGCTCGCACCTGGCCGGACCGTGCCCGACCACACGCCCGACGGCCCAGCCCCGACGGCGCCGCCCGACTCTGTGGCCGGACGTTGTTCAGGCAGTCGAGAATGGGGTTGGAGCGCCGCTTCCGGCCCCGATCTCACCTGCCCGACGAGCTGGGCCGAGCGTCAGGGCGTCCAGGTCTCCGGGTCCGCGGGGGCCTGGTCGCCGGTGGCCATGTCCTTGACCTCGTGGTCACGGCCGTCCTCGAACGGGGGGAACCACACCGCGCCGATGCCCTTGCGGGAGGCGTAGCGGATCTGCTTGGCGAGCTTGTCGGCCTGGTGGTAGGTCTCGACCTTCAGGCCGCGGGCACGCAGCCGGGCCGCCGTCGCGACCGCGGCGCGCCGCCGCTCGTCGCTCGGGATGACGACCAGGACATCCGCCGGGCTCGCCGGGCCGGGCGTGATCAGACCCTCGGCGACCAGCTTGGCGAAGATCCGCGTGAGGCCGATGGAGATGCCGACGCCGGGCAGGCTGCGCCGGATGAACGAGCCCGCGAGGTCGTCGTAGCGGCCGCCGGAGCAGATGCTGCCGAAGCCGGGCCAGTCGACGAACTTCGCCTCGTAGACCGTGCCGGTGTAGTAGTCCAGCCCGCGGGCGATCGACAGGTCCGCGACGACGCTGCCCGCCGGCAGGTCGGCGAGCTCGTCGAGGACGAAGGACAGCTCGTCCAGGCCCTCGGTGAGCAGGTCTGACTTGACGCCCAGCCTGCCGACCGCCTCGACGACACCGGCCGACCCGTCGGCCCTGACCGCCGCCAGGTCGAGCACCGCGCGCGCCTGCGTGGCGGACAGGCCCACCGTCTCGACGAGCAGCTTCTCGACGCCGTCCGCGCCGATCTTGTCGAGCTTGTCCGCGGCCCGGATCACCGCCACCGGGTCGTCGATCCCGAGACCCTCGTAGAAGCCCTGCAGCAGCTTGCGGTTGTTGACGTTCAGCGTCCAGGCCGGCACGCCGAGGTCGGTGAGCACCTCGTGGACGATGCGCGGCAGCTCGGCGTCGAAGTACAGCGGCACCTGGTCGACGTTGATGACGTCGATGTCGCACTGGGTGAACTCGCGGAACCGGCCCTCCTGCGGCCGCTCGCCCCGCCAGACCCGCTGGATCTGGTAGCGGCGGAACGGGAAGGCCAGCTCGTTGAAGTGCGCGGCGACGTAGCGGGCGAACGGCACGGTCAGGTCGAAGTGCAGCCCGAGCCGGCCGCTCTCATCGCCGGGCTCGGCCTGTAGCCGGCGCAGCGCGTAGACCTCCTGGGAGGTCTCCCCCTTCGCCGCGAGCACGTCGAGCGACTCGACCGACGGCGTCTCCACCGAGCAGAAGCCGTAGCGCTCGAAGGTGGCGCGGATCCGGTCGAGCCAGTTCTGCTCGACAGCACGCACACCGGGCAGCCATTCGGGGAAGCCACTGATCGGGACGGGCCTCACGATCGGGGCATCGCTCATCGCGGCAGAACCTGGCCTCTCACATCGACTCGGATAGGTGGGAGACGACACACGGCACGAATCGCCGCGGTCGATCACCGATGTCGGGAGAGGTACACGCTGCGCACTCTACCGGTCATCGATGATCAGACGCGGGCCGAGCCACGGCGACGGGACGCCAACGGACGGCCGACGGCTGACGGCGCACGGTCCGATGCGACGTCGTACACCCGACGGGTAACCACATGTGGTCCCGAAGCGGATAGGTTTCTGGCCGTGCGCGCACGACGAGGTGGCTCATCCGGGCTGTCCGGGATGTCCGGCGACGGGACAGTCTTCGGCATCGACCTCGGCACCACGTTCAGCTGCCTCGCGCGGGTCTCGCCCGCCGGCGAGGCCGAGATCGTGCCGCTGCTCGACGGCTCGATGACGCTGCCCAGCGTCGTGCTGTTCGTCGGCCCCGACGACTACATCACCGGCGAGACCGCCCGCCAGCTCTCCCGCTCCCGGCCGGACGACGTGTGCTCGCTGGTCAAGCGGAAGATGGGCGAGGGCGACTGGCGGTTCGTGCCGGCCGCCGCGCCGCCGGGGATGGCCTGGTCCGCCCCGGCGATCAGCGGCCTCATCCTGTCCGCGCTGGTCTCGGACGCCGAGCTCACCGGCGGCGAGCCGGTCCGCGACGTCGTCATCACCGTCCCGGCCTATTTCGGTGACGAGGAACGGCGCGCGACCGTGCTCGCCGGCGAGTACGCCGGGCTGAACGTCGTCGACGTCATCAACGAACCGACCGCCGCGGCGCTCTCGTATGGCTTCGCCCGTTTCGAGGTCGGCAACCGGCGCACGCTCGCGGGTCCCAGCGCCGCCGACGAGGAGGTCGCGCTCGTCTACGACCTGGGCGGCGGAACGTTCGACGTGACGATCGTCGAGCTCGCCGACCGCCGGGTCTCCGTCGTCGCGATCGACGGCGACCACCAGCTCGGCGGCGCCGACTGGGACGAGAAACTGGTGCTGCATCTGGCGAGCGCGTTCACCGCCGCGCACCCGTCGCTGCCCGACCCGCTCGACGACGGCGAGGCCACGCAGGCCCTCGCGCTCATCGCGGAACGCGCCCGCCGCGAGCTCACCGACCAGACGGCCACGACCGCGCGGGTCGAGCACGCCGGCGCGGCGCTCGACGTGGAGCTGACCCGCGCCGAGCTCGAACGGCTGACCAGCGGCCTGCTCGACCGCACCGTCACGCTCACGAACGCCGCTGTCGAGGCCGCCAGGGCCCGCGGGGTCCGCGGCGTGGACCGGGTGCTGCTCGTCGGCGGGGCGTCGAGGATGCCGGCGATCGCGCGGCGGCTGTCCGAGGAGTTCGACGTCCCGGTCGAGCTGAGCGACCCCGACCTGGCGGTCGCCAGGGGTGCCGCGCTCTACGGCGAGAAGAAGGCGCTCGAGCGCCTCGTCATCAACGACCTGGTGACCCGCGGCCAGCTGCCCGACGGCGCGGGCGTCGACGCCGCGGACCCGTCCGACCTGGAGGCGGCCTGCCGCCGGCTGGCCGAGGCACTGGGCCTGCCTGCGCCTCGGGTCCGCCGCACCGTCGAGGTGCAGGTCGTCAACGTCATCTCGCGCGGGTTCGGCGTGCTCGCGCTCGACCGGTTCGGCGACCACGGCGCCGTCTTCCTGGTGCACCGCAACGACCGGCTGCCGGTGATCGTGCGCCGCCCGTTCGGCACCGTGCGCGACGACCAGGACACCGTCACCGTCTACGTCGTCGAGCAGGCGGGCGGCACCGAGTCCCGCCGGATCGAGGACAACAAGATCATCGCCGCGGCCGAGATCACCGACATCCCGCCCGGCTACTCGGCCGGCACGGAGATCGAGATCACCTTCCGGATGGGCTTCGACGGGATGCTGGAGGTCACCGCCCGGCACGAGGGGCTCGCCGACCAGCCACTGACCGTGCGGGTGGAGACGTCCGCGGCGCTGAGCCAGGCCGACGTGGCCAGGGAGCGCGAGCAGGTCGCGCGGGCGCGCCGCGCCAGGGACGCCGGCCGGGCCGCCCAGCCAGGCGAGAAGCCCGGAGACGGCCCACCCAAGCCAGGCCCGGGCTTCCGCGGCGGTGGGCTCGGCGACCCGCCGACCGGGTGGACCTGACCGGATGCGTCGCACCATCGTCATTTCTGCCCCGGGCCGTCCGCGGGGACCCCGCCGGTTGGCTACCGAGTGGCATGAGGCCGAACCCGCCGACGCGGGCCGGGCCCCCGCCTAGCCAACCGGTGGGGAAGGAGGGGAGGCCTGATGCGGCCGTTCGACGCCAACGACTACCGGAGCCGGGTGCTCGCGCCCATTCACGCCCGCGGCGGCGCGGAGCACAGCGACCCGTTCGAGATCTACGACATACCGCTGGAGGAGGTCGCCGCGCTCGACGACGCGGCCGTCGCGGCGCGGATGGACGAGGTCTGGGCGTTCTGGCAGCGCAGCCGTGACCATCCCCGCTACCGGGGCGTGGTGCTGGCCCTGCTGGCCCGGCACAGCGAGCTCACGGACGCGCTGAGGACCCGGACCGCCCGGACGGAGCTCGCCACCCGGGTGGCGAGCGCCAGGGCGGAACGTGAGGACAGGCGGTTCGCCGCCGTGGACGCGGCCGTCGCGCGGCTCGTCGAGCGGTTCGGCGGGCTGCCCGAGGACAAGATCCCCGGCCTGCGGAAGATCGCCAGGGACGCCGGCTTCGGTGACGACGAGTTCGAGCGGCGCATCGCGCGGCACCCGCGGGTCGGCGCCGGCGCGGCCGAGCGCACCACCCGGCGGCCGGTGCCGCCGGAGGTGCTTCGCCAGGTCCGCTCGGACCTCGACGAGCTGGGCCGGATCGTCGGCGAGGACCCGCCGCGCAGCCTGTTCGAGCTGCTCGGCGTGCCGCCGGGCAGCGGCCGGGAGACGATCCGCGCGATGCGCGACGAGGCACTCGCGCGCAACCGCGCCCGCCGGCCCGACCGGCGCCGCGCGCTGCTGGACGACCTGCTCGCCGCGGTGACCACCCTGCTCGTCGACGGCGACCCGGAGGCCTACCTCGACGGGCTGGCCACGGCCGCCGCCGACCTGCTGCGCCCGCGGCTGGCGGCCGCGGTGCTGGTGGAGGACCGGCTGCTGCCGGCCGACGCCGCGGCCCTGGTCGCGGCCGCGCAGGCCGAAGGGCTTGACCCGGCGCGGGCGGCCGCGGTCGTGCGGGCCCTGGCCCGGGAGGCCGACGTCGACGACGCGGTCGTCACCGCCGCGGCACCCGGCCCGGACACCCGGCGCGCCGCTCCCCCGACGGTGCCTCGCATCGACACACGCAGGACGCCGTCCACGCCCACGCGGCGATCCGGCGCGGACGACCGGACGGGTTCGGGTTCCGGTGCCGGCCCGCTGCCCGACTGGCGCGACGCGCTCGCCCAGGCGCGGGCGGCGCTGGAGGCCGGAACGCCGATCGCCGCCAGCGACCAGCTCGCGCGCGCCCTGGAGATCGCCGGCAGCGCGCTGCCCCCGATCCGCTCGCTCGGGGACGAGATCGAGACGGCCGTCCGGCGAGCCGGCGAGCGCTGGGCGGAGCTGACCCGGGCCGTCGCCGACCGGCGCCTCGAGCAGGCCAGGCGGCTGGCCGCCGAGCTCGCGAGGACGGGGCGGGACGTGCCCGGGCCCGAGGGGGCGGAGCTCGCCGCCGTGACCGAGGCCGTCGAGGACGGTCACCGGCGCGCCGACGAGCTGCTCGCGGCCGCGGCCACCACCCCGCCGGCCGAACGCGCCGCCCTCGCGCTCGCGGTGCTCGGCCTCGTCGCGGACTCCACCGCGGCGCGCGCCCTGCTCGCCGAGAACCTCGCCCCGCCGTCGGCGCTGGTCGTCATGCGCGGTGCCGGCGCCGTCGAGATCCGGTGGGCGCCCTCCCCCACCCCCGGAGCGCGCTACCGGGTCACGCGCGTCGGCGCCGACGGCGCGACCCGCACCGTAGGGATGACCGAGGCGACGTTCATCGAGGACGGCGGGGTCCCGGCCGGCGCCGAGCTACCGGGCTACGAGGTCCGCGCCGGCATCGGCGGCGCGTGGTCGCAACCGGCCGTCTGGCCGCTCCCCGCCGGCTCCGCCCAGGGGCAGGCGCCGGGCGCGCTGGCCGAACAGACCGGGGCCGCGTCCGGCACGGCCTCCGGCGCGTCGCCGGACGCCGCGGACGCCGACCGGACCCAGCTGATCGCGCGCACGCCCGCCGACGCCCTGGAGCCGGCGAGTGACCTCGCCATCGTCGCGGGCAAGCTGCGGTGGACCTGGCCAGACGGCTGCACCGAGGTCATCGTCACCTGGCGCCAGGACGCCCCGCCCATCGCCGCGAACGACCCGGTAGCCCAGTCTCGCAAGGTCACCAACACTCGCTACGAGCTCGACGGCGGCCTCGTGCTGCCAGCCGCGCGGCCCCTGCACGTCGCCATCTTCGCCTGCCTGCGCGACCCCGCCGGCCGCCTGGTCGTCGCTTCCACCGCCGTGCCCGCCGCCCGCCGCCACCTCCCGGCACGCGACCGGCTCTGACCCGCCCGCCCGGCGGCGGCAGCGGGACACGGCGCTAAAGATCCAGGAGGGGGTCCAGGCCGACGGTCAGGCCGGGGCGGGCCGGGACCTGGCGGACGGCCAGCAGGACGCCGGGCATGAAGGAGCTGCGGTCGAGGGAGTCGTGGCGGATGGTGAGGGTCTCACCCGAGCCGCCCAGGAGAACCTCCTGATGAGCCACCAGGCCGCTCAGACGGACCGCGTGCACGGGGACGCCGTCGACCGATGCGCCGCGGGCGCCGTCGAGCGCCGTCGTGGTGGCGTCGGGGCCGGCCGGGTCGAGGCCCGCCTCGCGGCGGGCGGCGGCGACCAGCTCGGCGGTGCGCCGGGCGGTGCCGCTCGGCGCGTCGGCCTTGTTCGGGTGGTGCAGCTCGACGATCTCGACGGACTCGAAGAACCGGGCGGCCTGGGCGGCGAAACGCATCATGAGAACCGCGGCGATGCCGAAGTTCGGCGCCACCAGCACGCCGACCCCCGGATTCGCCGCGAGCCAGCCCCGCACGGTCGCGAGGCGCCCGTCGTCGAACCCGGTGGTGCCGACCACCGCGTGCAGGCCGTTGTCGATGCACCAGCGCAGGTTGTCCATCACCGCGCCTGGGTGGGTGAAGTCGACGACCACTCCCGCCTTGCTGAGCGCCGAGCGGTCCTCGCCGGCGTCGACGGCGGCGACGAGCGCCAGGTCGTCCGCGGCCTCGACCGCCGCGCACACGGTCGCGCCCATCCGCCCGCGCGCCCCGAGCACACCCACATTGATCATTACCGGACCACCTGTCGCCCAGCGCGGGCGCATCCACGGGCCCGCCTCACCCCGTCAGCGTAGTGCGACCTGACGCTGAAACATTCGATCTTGTGTGCTTCAAGAGACCAGCGCGGTGAAGTCGTTGTCGTTCTTGAAGGGGCCGATGACGCCGAGGCCCCAGGGCTGGGCGACGAGCTCGCCGGCGATCGCCTGGACATCCTCGAGGGTCACCTCGTCCACCCGCTCGAGCACCTGGTCGACGGAGAGCAGCTCGCCGTGGACCAGCTCACCCTTGCCAAGCCGGCTCATCCGCGAGCCGGTGTCCTCCAGCCCGAGGACGAGCGAGCCACGGGTCTGGCCACGGGCGCGGTCGAGCTCCGCCGGGGTGATGCCGTCCTGCGCGATCCGGCGGACCTCGTCGCGGCAGATCTCCAGTACCTCGCGGGCGCGCTTGGGCGTGCAGCCGGCGTACAGGCCGAACAGCCCGGCGTCGGCGAAGTGCGAGGCGAACGAGTAGACGGAGTAGGCGAGCCCCCGCTTCTCCCGGACCTCCTGGAACAGCCGCGAGCTCATGCCGCCGCCGAGCGCGGTCGAGAGCAGGCCGAGAGCGAACCGGCGCGGGTCTCGCCGCGACATCCCGGCGGTGCCGAGCACGACGTTGGCCTGCTCCGTCGGCCGGCGCGAGACCAGCAGGCCGGGCTTGCCGGGGTAGCCGTAGGCCCCGGCGCGCGGCGCGGCGGCGTCCGCCGGGCCGGAGAGCTTGTCGGCGAACGCCTCGGCGACCATCGCGAGCGTCCGGTCGTGGTCGATGTTGCCGGCGACGGCGACCACGAGCGCCGGCGGGGCGTAGCGGGCGCGGTAGTAGTCGGCGATCGTGTCCCGGCCGAGCGACTCGATCGAGGCGATCGTGCCCAGCACCGGCCGGCCGAGCGACGACGAGCCGAGCACGGCCTCGGCGAAGACGTCGTGGACCACGTCGCCTGGGTCGTCCTCGTGCATGGCGATCTCTTCAAGGATCACGCCGCGCTCGGCCTCGACGTCGTCTGCCGTGATCAGCGAGTTCGCGACCATGTCGCACACGACGTCGATCGCCATCGGCAGGTCCTCGTCTAGGACCCGCGCGTAGTAGCAGGTGTACTCCTTGGCGGTGAAGGCGTTGAGGTCGCCGCCGACCGCCTCGACCGAGGCGCTGATGGTCAGGGCGTCCCGGCTCGGCGTGCCCTTGAACAGCAGGTGCTCCAGGAAGTGCGAGCAGCCGGCCGTCGCCGGGTCCTCGTCGCGCGAGCCGACCCCGACCCAGATGCCGACCGCCGCGGAGCGAACGCCGGGAATGTGCTCGGTGAGCACCCGCAGGCCGCCGGGCAGCACCGTGCGCCGTACCGCCCCGGCCAGGAGCTGTTCGGTCGGCTGCCCGGCGAGCAGCGCCGCGGCCCGCGTCGGCGGGGCCTTGGTCGTGTCGGTCTGCGTCACAGCCTCTACCTTGGTCACTCCGCTGGGTCCGGTGGGCCGTCCGCCCCTGCCGGCATGGGGATCATCCGTCGAGCGAGCCCGACGCGAAAGCAAAACTCCTCATCTCGGGGGGCATTCCGGGATGAGAGACGACGCGCCGCTCGTCACCGGCCCGCGGGTGCGGGCCGGTGACGAGCGGGCGCGGCGTGCACTGGTTCGTCACGCACCAGCGGTGGCGGTGTGCACGGCCGCGGGCGACAGGCTGATCTTGCCTCGACTGTCGATCTCGGTGATCTCGACCTGAAGCTTCTGGCCGACGTTGAGCACGTCCTCGACCTTCTCGACCCGCTTGCCGCCGGAGAGCTGCTTGAGCTTGCTGACGTGCAGCAGGCCATCCTTGCCCGGGGTGAGCGACACGAAGGCGCCGAAGTTCGTGATCTTCACGATCGTGCCGAGGTAGCGCTCGCCGATCTCCGGCATCTGCGGGTTGGCGATCGCATTGATGGCACTGCGCGCCGTCTCCGCCGACGTGCCGTCGGCCGCGCCGATGTAGATCGTGCCGTCGTCCTCGACGGTGATCTCGGCGCCGCTGTCGGCCTGGATCTGGTTGATCATCTTGCCCTTCGGCCCGATGACCTCACCGATCTTGTCGACCGGGATCTTCACGGAGATGACCCGCGGGGCGTGCTCGGACATCTCGTCCGGCCCCTCGATGGCCTCGGCCATGACGTCGAGGATCGCGAACCGGGCGGCGCGGGCCTGCTGCAGCGCGCCCGCCAGCACGTTCGCCGGGATGCCGTCCAGCTTGGTGTCCAGCTGCAGCGCGGTGACGAAGTCCCGGGTGCCAGCGACCTTGAAGTCCATGTCGCCGTAGGCGTCCTCGGCCCCTAGGATGTCCGTCAGCGTGACGTAGCTGTCGCCCTCGCGGATGAGGCCCATCGCGATGCCGGCGACCGGCGCCCGCAGCGGCACACCGGCGTTGAGCAGCGACAGCGTGCTCGCGCACACCGAGCCCATCGACGTCGAGCCGTTGGAGCTGAGCGCCTCGGAGACCTGGCGGATCGCGTAGGGGAACTCCTCGCGGCTCGGCAGCACCGGCAGCAGCGCCCGCTCGGCGAGGGCGCCATGGCCGATCTCGCGGCGCTTCGGCGAGCCGACGCGGCCCGTCTCACCGGTCGAGTACGGCGGGAAGTTGTAGTTGTGCATGTACCGCTTGGTGCGCTCCGGGTTGAGCGTGTCGACGTTCTGCTCCATCCGCAGCATCGCCAGGGTGGTGACGCCCATGATCTGGGTCTCGCCCCGCTCGAACAGCGCCGAGCCGTGCACCCGCGGCACGTAGTCGACCTCGGCCGACAGCGCGCGGATCTCGGTGGTGCTGCGGCCGTCGATGCGCAGACCGTCCTCGACGACGCGCCTGCGGACCAGCTTCTTCGTCAGCGAGCGGTACGCCGCGCCGATCTCCTTCTCCCGGCCGTCGAACTGCGAGCCGACCTTCTCGACCGCGAGCGCCTTGACCCGGTCGAGCTCGCTCTCGCGCTCCTGCTTGCCGGCGATCCGCAGCGCCGCGGCGAGCTCGTCGCCCACGGCCGCGGAAAGCACCTCGAGCACGTCGTCGCCGTAGTCCAGGAACACCGGGTACTCGCGGACCGGCTTGGCCGCCGAGGCGGCCAGCTCGCGCTGGGCGCGGCACAGCTCGCGGATCGCGGGCTTGGCGGCCTCGAGGCCCGCCGCGACGATCTCCTCGGTCGGCGCCGGCGCGCCGCCCTCGATCAGCGCCACGGTGCCCGGCGTCGCCTCCGCCTCGACCATCATGATCGCGACGTCGGAGTCGTCCTCCAGGACCCGCCCGGCGACGACCATGTCGAAGGTCGCGCGGGCGAGCTCGGAGTGCGTCGGGAACGCCACCCACTGGCCGTCGACGTAGCCGACCCGGGTCGCGCCGACCGGGCCGGTGAACGGCAGGCCGGCGAGCAGCGTCGACGCGCTGGCCGCGTTGATAGCGACCACGTCGTAGAGCGTGTCCGGGTCGAGCGCGAGCACGGTCTCGACGACCTGGATCTCGTTGCGCAGACCCTTGGCGAACGACGGGCGCAGCGGCCGGTCGATCAGCCGGCAGGTCAGGATCGCGTCCTCGCTGGGCCGGCCCTCGCGGCGGAAGAACGAGCCGGGAATCCGCCCGGCCGCGTACATCCGCTCCTCGACGTCGACCGTCAGCGGAAAGAAGTCCAGGTTCTCCTTGGGCTGCTTGCTGACCGTGGTCGCGGACAGCACCATCGTGTCGCCCAGGTAGGCGACCACGGAGCCCGCGGCCTGCTTGGCCAGCCGGCCGGTCTCGAACCGGATCGTCCGGGTGCCCAGGGGGGTGGTGACGACCGCCTCGGTCGCCGTTGTCGAGTCATCCATGTGTTGCTCCTCCATCCTCTTCACCCGACCGGGACGAGGCGAGGGGATGCCGGTGCTCAGTCGTGGCCCCCGGGGCGGCACCGCCTCATCGGACGACAAGGCCTGGCCTGCCCGGGGGTCACGACCGAGGACCGGCGACTCGCGCCGCCAGGACCCGGTCAGGTCCTCCGCCACGCCGAGGGACCCTCCCTCGACGCCGCTATGCATTTCTCACATTCCGGCCGCTGGCTGCTGGCCGGGGCTTCGGCGATCCGCGCCAGCGGATCGCATCGGGGGTCCGGGGGTCGCCCCCCGGAGCAGCATCACGGGCTTCGGGAGCCGCCCGAAGGGCGGCGACCACGAATCGCCCACCTCGCCAGAACGGCAGCAACCGGACTTATCCGCCCACGACGCCAGAGGGAGCGGCCCACGGCCACTCCCTCTGCTAGCTACCGGCGCAGACCCAGTCTCTCGATCAGGGCCCGGTACCGGCTGATGTCCGTCTTCTGCAGGTAGTTCAGCAGTCGCCGGCGCCGCCCGACCAGCAGGAGCAGGCCACGGCGGCTGTGGTGGTCGTGCTTGTGCACCTTCAGGTGCTCGGTCAGGTCGCTGATCCGTCGGGTCAGCATCGCGACCTGCACCTCGGGTGAGCCGGTGTCGCGCTCGACCGTGGCGTACTCGGTCATGATCTTCTGCTTCACGTCGCTGGAAAGCGGCACGATCCACCTTCATCTGTCATGCGGGGTGGCGCGCTCGGGGTCTCAGTCACCCGAGCAAAGTGGAGTTCCAAGTGCTGTGGGCCCTCATGTGGTCCCTCGTGCTAAAGATCCCAGTGTGAGATCCCAGTGCGAGGCCCCCGCGAGGAGTCCCCAGTGCTGGGAACACACCACTCCCGTCTTGACTACGAAGCCTATCAACTCCGGGGAACCGACCCGCTACCGAGCTTCCTCGCCGAGCCCAGCCTCCCCGCTGGGTCAGGTGGAGGTGGTCGCGGTGCGGGTGGCCTCCACGTCCAGGGCCATCTGGCGGACGAGCTCCTCGACCGAGTCGAACCGCAGCGTCGGACGCAGCAGGGCGACGAACTCGAAGGCCATGTACTCGCCGTACAGGTCGCCGTCGAAGTCGAGCAGGAAGGCCTCCACCCGCCGCTCGCGGCCAGCGAACGTCGGGTTCGTCCCGATCGAGATGGCGGCCGGCTGACGCCGGCCCTGCCAGCAGGCGAACCCGGCGTACACGCCGTCGGCCGGGATGGCCGCCCATGGCGTCACCCGCAGGTTCGCCGTCGGGTAGCCGATCGTGCGCCCGCGCGCGTCGCCGTGCACGACGACACCCTCTACGCGGTGCAGCCGGCCCAGGCCGTGGGCGGCGCCGGCCACGTCGCCCTCGGCGACCTGCGCGCGGATGTGGGTCGAGGACACCACCACCTCGCCCTCGGGCTCGTCGTCACTCAGCAGCGACATGCCCTCGACCTCGAATCCGAGCTCGGCGCCGGAGTGGACGAGGGTGTCCACTCTGCCGGCGGCGCGGTGGCCGTACGTGAAGTTCCGGCCGACGACCACCACCCTGGCGCGCAGCGTCTCGGCGAGGATCTTGGCGGCGAACTCGTCCGCGGTGACCTCGCTGAACTCCAGAGTGAACGGCTGGACGCACAGCGCGTCGATGCCGATGGCCCCGAGCAGCTCGGCCTTGAACTCCAGCGTGGTCAGCAGCGCGGGATGGCTGCCTGGGCGCACGACCTCGGCGGGGTGCGGGTCGAAGGTGAGCACCAGCGACGGCACGCCCAGCGCCCTGGCCCGCTCGACGGCGAGCCCGATGATCTTACGGTGTCCCACGTGCACGCCGTCGAAGAAGCCGATCGTGACAACGCCACCACGCCAGTCGACGGGTGTGTTGTCCAGCCCTCGCCACCACCGCACGTCCGAAGCCTAGGGCATGCCAGCCACAAGCCTCCGCGGGTGGGACGAACACCATGATCATAATCTGTCGCGGAAACTCGGGCCCGAGCCGGCCATGGCCAGGGGTGGGCGTCCGCCGCCCGGTCCCGGTCCGTCTGGGCAACACGTCTGGGCAACACGTCTGGGCAACACGGTCGAGGTCGCGGTGACACGCGCCGGTGGCGCCGCTACCTGCCAGTACGCTCCCTTCGTGCTGGCAGGTGATCTACGGAGCGGGATCGACCGGGTCTGGGACACGTTCTGGTCCGGGGGGATCTCCAACCCGCTCGAGGCCATCGAACAGATCACCTACCTGATACTCCTCCGGCGGCTGGACGACATCCAGGCCGCCAAGGAGAGCAAGGCCCGGCTCACCGGGCAGCCGATCAAGAACCCGGTCTACACGGACGCGACGCGGCACCTGCGCTGGTCGCGCTTCAGGGACCTGAGCGACCCGGAGGCGGCGTTCGCCCTGGTCCGGGACGAGGTGTTCCCCTGGCTGCGCGGCCTCGGGACCGAGAACTCGACCTACTCGCACCACATGGGCGGCGCTCGGTTCACCATCCCGACGGCCAGCCTGCTGTCCAAGGCCGTCCACCTGCTCGACCGACTGCCTCTGGGCGACCAGGACACCAAGGGCGACCTGTACGAGTACATGCTCAGCAAGATTGCCACCGCTGGGCAGAACGGGCAGTTCCGAACGCCGCGGCACATCATCCAGCTGATGGTGGAGATGGCGGCTCCCACGCCCGGCGACACGATCTGCGACCCGGCCTGCGGCACCGCCGGCTTCCTGGTCGCCAGCGCCGCGTACCTGGAACGCGCGCATGGCGACGCGCTGCTCTCCGCCGCCGCGCGCCGGCATTTCGACCACGCGATGTTCCACGGCTTCGACTTCGACAACACGATGCTGCGCATCGGCAGCATGAACATGCTGCTGCACGGTGTCGAACGGCCCGACATCCGCTACCGCGACTCCCTCGCCCAGAGCGCCGCGGGTGACGCCGGCGGGTACTCGCTGATCCTCGCCAACCCGCCGTTCGCCGGCAGCCTCGACTACGAGACCACCGCCGGGGACCTGCTCGCGGTCGTCAGGACCCGCAAGACCGAGCTGTTGTTCCTCGCGCTGTTCCTGCGGCTGCTCAGGCCCGGCGGCCGGGCGGCCGTCATCGTTCCGGATGGCGTGCTCTTCGGCTCGACCAGGGCGCACCGGGACCTGCGGAAGATCCTCGTCGAGGACCACGAGCTCAACGCCGTGGTGAAGCTGCCCGGCGGTGTTTTCAAGCCGTACGCGGGGGTCTCGACCGCGATCCTGTTCTTCACCCGCACCGACCGCGGCGGCACCGATGACGTCTGGTTCTACGAGGTGACCGCCGACGGCTGGAGCCTCGACGACAGGCGCGGTCCCCTGCTGCCCGCGGAGAAGCTCGGCGCGCTGCCGACCAGCGCGCTCGACGAGGCTGAGCACTCGAAGAACAACCTTCCCGACGTGCTGCGCCGCTGGGGCGGCCGTCTGGGCGCCGAGCGCGCCCGCGCCCGCACCGAGCAGAGCTTCTGCGTTCCCAGGGCGGAGATCGCCGCGAACAACTACGACCTGAGCCTCCACCGCTACCAGGAAGTCGTCCAGGCCGAGGCCGCGCACCGCTCACCCCTGGAGATCCTCGAGAACCTGGAACGGCTTGAATCCGAGATCCAGGCTGGCATATCCGGGCTTAAAGGCATGCTGGGATGACCTGCCCGACGCGCCGGCTCGACAATGTCTGCGAAATCATCATGGGCCAGGCGCCACGGGGAGAGTCCTACAACACGGAATCCGAAGGATGGCCGCTGATCGCCGGCGCCAGTGACTTCGGGCCCGCGCGTCCCGCGCCGAAGAAATTCACGCGAGAGGCCTCAAGGATCTCAAGACCCGGCGACGTGATCCTCGCGATCCGGGCGTCGATCGGGCCCAAGGTCCTGGCCGACGGCGCCTACTGCCTCGGACGAGGAGTCGCCGCCCTGCGTCCGCTCCCCGGCCTGCACCCCCGATTTCTGTGGCACTGGCTCGGCCAAAGCTCGGCGGCGCTGGCCGGCAAAGGAAGGGGGGCCACATTCAAGCAGGTGAACCGGGACGACCTGGGAGAGCTGGAGATCCCGCTGCCCCCCGTCGAGGAACAGGCTCGCCTCGCGGGGATCCTCGATCAGGGGGACACGCTGATGACGCGGCGACGGGAGGCACTCACCCTCGTCGACGACCTCGCGCGGTCCATCTTCGTCGACATGTTCGGCGACCCGGCCTCGAACTCCCGCCAGTGGAGATCGGCGACCGTCGAGCGGGTGGCCGAGCAGGTGACCGACGGGGAGCATCGCACCCCCAGAAGACAGGCCGAAGGAATCAAGCTGCTGTCCGCCCGCAACGTCCGGGACGGGTGCATCGACTTCGAGAACGTCGACCACATCGGCCCCGAGGAGCACGGGCGAATCAGCCGGCGCTGCGATCCCCGCCGGGGCGATGTTCTGATCTCCTGTTCGGGAACCATTGGCCGGGTGGCTCCGGTGGAGACCGACGAGCCTTTTTCGCTCGTTCGTAGCGTGGCGCTGGTGAGGCCCAGGACGTCCGTCGTCACAACGGACTACCTGGCCAGCTACCTCCGGACTCCGGCGCTCAGGGCTCACATGCTGCGAGAGGCGCGATCATCGAGCCAGGCGAACCTCTTCCAGGGCCCGATAAG
The DNA here is from genome assembly GCF_032027725.1 of Pseudofrankia coriaricola. Lineage (NCBI taxonomy): Bacteria > Bacillati > Actinomycetota > Actinomycetes > Frankiales > Frankiaceae > Pseudofrankia > Pseudofrankia coriaricola. Next base: position 134,130 of record NZ_JASNFO010000050.1, read on the forward strand.
GAATCTTCCCGTTCTTTGCCCGCCTCTCGATCTGCAGGTCGCGTACGGGCTGAGGCTGCGGAGCCTCGCACGGCTGCAAGCCGTTCACGTCACCCACCTCGCCGAGCTCGAAGCCCTTTTCGCCTCGCTCCGGCACCGCGCGTTCCGGGGCGAGTTGTAGAGCCGATCCGAGACGAGCCTGGTTCACCTTCACCCAGATGATCGGCCGGGGCACCCGTTCAGCCAGCTGGCTGGCCTGGCACCCGGCTCCGGCTGTGCGCCGGCCCCGACGGATTCCGGGCAGGCGACCCACCCGGCGGCGGCCGAGGAGGTCAGCCGGCCGGGGCGAAGACGACCAGGTAGCGGCACTCGCCGGCATGGTCCTCGGCGAGCGCGAGGGCAGCGCCGTCGGCGGCGAAGACGCCGTAGGGGCCGGAGATGCCGGCGGCGGGGAGGCGACGACCGTGGGCCACCGCGGCTGCCTGGGCGTCGTCCACCCGCCGGCTTGGGAAGGCGGTCGCCACGGCGTCGGCGAGCGGCCTCACGGCCGCGGCGGCGCGCTCGGCGAAGGCGTCCATGTCGAGCGCCTCCGTGACGGCGAACGGACCGACCGAGGTACGCCGCAGCGCGGTCAGGTGGCCGCCGCAGCCGAGCGCCGCCCCCAGGTCACGGGCGAGCGCCCGGATGTAGGTGCCGCTGGAGCACGCGACCCGGACGGCGAGGTCGGTGCCAGCCGGGTCGGGCGCGCCCGTGGCGCGGTCGAGCCGCCCGCGCAGCTCGAAGGCACTGACGGTGACTCGGCGCGCGGCGAGCACGACATCCTCACCGGCGCGGACGCGGGCATAGGCCCGTTTCCCGTCGACCTTCACGGCACTGACGCTGGACGGGACCTGGTCGATGTCGCCTGTCAGCGCCGCCACGGCGGCGGCGAGCTTCTCGGGCGGGGCGTCCACCGGGCGCTCGTCGACCACCTCGCCCTCGGCGTCGTCGGTGATCGTGGTGGCGCCGAGGCGGATGACCGCCTCGTACTCCTTGCTGGTGAGCGCGAGGTGCCCGAGCAGCTTCGTCGCGCGCCCGACGCCGAGCAGCAGGACCCCGGTCGCCATCGGGTCGAGGGTGCCGGCGTGGCCGATCTTGCGGGTGCGCAGGACCCGGCGCGCCCTGGCGACGACGTCATGCGAGGTCCAGCCCTGCGGCTTGTCCAGGACGACCAGCCCATCGAGCACGGCCGGGGCAGCCGCGGCCGAAGCAACGCCGGTCGCCGCCGCGCGGGGCGATTCGGCAGTCGCGGACACGTCCGCGGACGTCGTTGGCAGGGTCACCAGGGCTCCGTTCACATCCACGGCCGGGCGATAGTCAATCTTTGCACCTGGTCAGGCGCGGGGTCCCCGCCGATCCGCCGGCCGTGTCGGAACAAGCCGCACATACGGCCAGGCGCAGACCACTGTCTGGCGGATCGGTGGGGAAGCTAGAGGTCGGGCAGCCGCGTGACGCGGACTGTGCTCCAGCCCATGGGGCCCAGGCCACTGTGGCCCGAGACCAGACGCCGTACCTGGTTGAGGATCTCTGTGACGATCTCGCCGACGCGCCGCTCCTGGTCGGGCTGCCCGCCGCTCGGCCGGTTTCCGCCCGGCTCGCCCTCCCCGCGTCCGCCGACGAGGAAACCGGCCTTCTCCCGGTGGCCGCCGCCGCCGAGCTCCGCGGCGAGGGCGCCGGCGTCGATCGGCCCCCGCGAGCGCAGCGAGACGGTCCACCCGCCGTCGGGGAGCTCCTTGGCCACCGCGGCGAGATCCGCCTCCAGCACGCCCCACAGCACGTCGACCACGCCTTCGACGTGCTCCAGCCGCAGCCCGCGCTGAGCCAGGTCCGCGTGGGTGATGTAGGTCCATACCAGCCTGTGCCCCTCGGCGTCAGAGGACTCCGAGAGGCCGGCGCGGCCGAGCACCTCGGAGAGCAGGCCGAGGTAGCCGAACCGGTGGATACCCCATACCGACCAGCCGATCACGGTCGGGTCGGCGCCGGCCTCCACCAGCCGAGCGGCGGCCCGGTGCGCGGTGGGGCTCGCCGTCGCCTGCCGGAACGAGCCGGTGTCGGTCGCGAGCCCGGCGTAGAGCGCGGTCGCGACGGCGGCGTCCAGCGGCAGCCCGAGCTGGTCGAGCAGCTCAAGCACGACCGTCGACGTCGACGGCGCATCCGGGTCGACGAGCCTGACCTGCCCGAACTCGGCGCTGGAGCGATGGTGGTCGACGACGAGGGTGCGTGGGGCGGCCGCCATCCGGGCCGCGAGCGCGCCCAGCATGTGCGGCGCCGCGGCGTCGAGCGTGACCACCAGGTCGAGCGCGCCAGGCAGGTCCGCGGGTGCGACCAGCAGCTCCTGCCCCGGCAGGAAGGCCAGCCCGTCGGGCACCCGGAACGGGTCGGCGTCGAACGAGACCAAGGCGTCCACCCCGGCGCCCCGTAACGCCAGCCCCAGCGCGAGCGCCGAGCCCAGGGTGTCGGAGTCCGGGTTGACGTGGGCGAACAGCCCGACGGCCCAGCCGCCGGCGACGGCCTGCCGCAGCAGGGCGGCCGCGTCGGGGCTCATCGCCCGACGCCTCCCACGGGCCGCTCACGGCCTGCTTCGTCGTCGAGGCCGTCGGCGTCCTGGGCGGGACCGTCGAGGTCGTCGAAGTCATCCGCGAAGCCGTCGAGATCCTCGAGATCGTCGTCCTCGGCGACACGCGGGTGCCGGTACGGGTCGGCGTCGCCGGCCGGGCTCGCGCCCTCGCGGGCGGTCGCGACCTGGGCGTCCCTGGCCTTGGCGACCTCGATCAGATCGTTGAGGTGACGGGCGTCGTCGGGCAGCCGGTCGTGTATGAAGGTCAGCGTCGGCGTCGACTTCACGCCGGTCGCCCTGCCCACCTGGGAGCGCAGCAGGCCTTTCGCCGACTCCAGGGCGCGCGCCGACGCGGCACGGGCCTCGTCGTCGCCGTAGACCGTGTAGAAGACGGTCGCCTCCATCAGGTCCGGGGTCACCCGGGCGTCCGTGATGGTCACCATCCCCAGCCGAGGATCCTTGACGCCACGCTCCAGCGCCGCGGCGACGACCTCCCGGACACGCACCGCCAGCCGACGCGCGCGGGCGGGGTCAGCCATCGTTCACTCCTCCATGCCCCTTCAGGCCCGGTACGGGGCCTCCCGGGGCGCCTCGTCGACGTCGTCCTCGGCGAGAAGACGACGGCGCGACTCCAGAATCTCCAGCTCGGGGCGGTCGGCAACCAGACGCTCGCAACCGTCGAGCACGTCGACGCAGAAGCCTCTGTCCGCGGCCACGACCGCGATGCCGATCTTCACTCGCCGGTGCAGGTCGTGGTGGTCCACCTCGGCCACGCTCACCGGGAACCGCTTGCGCAGCTCGGCCACGACCGGCCGCACGAGCGACCGTTTCTCCTTCAGCGAGTGGACGTCACCAAACATCCCGTCCACGCTGAGCAGACCTATCCACATATATGTCTTGTCCTGCTAGCTGGTCACTAGATCTCGTGCGACTTGTTGGTCACTAGATCTCGTCCGAGGCAGCGGCCCCCAGACCCCCAGGTCGCGCGCTCAGCGCGCGACATCGGGGGTCCGGGGGTCGCCCCCCGGAGCAACATCTGACCGGCGCCCCCGGCGAAGCTGCCGCAAGGCAGCGAGCAGGGGGCGCCGGCCCGAGCCGGTCACCTACGCGCGCGGGATCTCGCGCTGCTCGAAGGTTTCGATGACGTCCTCGATCTTGATGTCGTTGAACGAGCCGAGCCCGATACCGCACTCGTACCCGTCGCGAACCTCGGTGACGTCGTCCTTGAACCGCTTGAGCGACTCGACGGTGAGGTTGTCGGCGACCACGACACCGTCCCGGATCAAGCGCGCCTTGCTGTTGCGCCGGATGAGGCCGGTCCGGACGATGCAGCCGGCGACGTTGCCGATCCGCGGCACCCGGAAGACCTCGCGGACCTCCGCGGTGCCGAGCTGGGCCTCCTCGTAAACCGGCTTGAGCATGCCCTTGAGGGCGTTCTCGATGTCCTCGATCGCCTGGTAGATGACCGAGTAGTACCGGACCTCGACACCCTCGCGGTCGGCCAGCTCGGTCGCCTTGCCCTGCGGGCGGACGTTGAAGCCGATGATCAGCGCGTCCGACGCCGAGGCCAGCATGACGTTGGTCTCGGTGATCGCGCCGACGCCCCGGTCGATGATGCGCAGCCCGACCTCGTCGCCGAGGTCGATCTTGAGCAGCGCGTCCTCGAGGGCCTCGACCGAACCGGACACGTCGCCCTTGAGGATGAGGTTGAGCTGGGTCTTCTCGCCCTCCTTCATCCGCTCGAGGATCGTCTCCAGCGTCGGGCGGCCACGGCTCATCGCCAGCTCGGCGTTGCGCTCGCGCGCCTGGCGCCGCTCGGCGATCTGCCGGGCAACCCGGTCCTCGGGGACAACCAGGAAGTTGTCGCCCGCGTCCGGGACGCTGGTGAAGCCCAGCACCTGGACGGGACGGGCCGGGCCCGCCTCGGTCACGTTCGCGCCGTTCTCGTCGAGCATCGCCCGGACGCGGCCGAAGGCCTCGCCGGCGACGATCGAGTCACCGATGTGCAGCGTGCCGCGCTGTACCAGCACGGTCGCCACCGGGCCGCGGCCGCGGTCGAGCCGGCCTTCGATCGCGACACCCTGGGCCTCGACGTCGAAGGCCGCCTGCAGGTCCAGCGACGCGTCGGCGGTCAGGACGATCGCCTCGAGGACGCCCTCGATGTTGGTCCGGTTGCGCGCCGACACGTCGACGAACATGGTGTCGCCGCCGTACTCCTCGGCCACCAGCCCGTACTCGGTGAGCTGCCCGCGGACCTTCGCCGGGTCGGCGCCTTCCTTGTCAATCTTGTTGACCGCGACCACGATCGGCACGCCGGCCGCCTGGGCGTGGTTGAGCGCCTCGATGGTCTGAGGCTTCACGCCGTCGTCGGCCGCGACCACCAGCACCACGATGTCGGTCACCTGCGCGCCACGGGCACGCATGGCGGTGAACGTCTCGTGGCCCGGGGTGTCGATGAAGGTGATCGGCCGCTCATCGCCGTCGACCACCGCCCGCACCTGGTAGGCGCCGATGTGCTGGGTGATGCCGCCCGCCTCGCCGGCCACCACGTCGGTGGACCGGATCGCGTCGAGCAGCTTCGTCTTGCCGTGGTCGACGTGACCCATGACGGTCACCACCGGCGGCCGGGTGGTCAGGACGACGTCGTCGCCGTACTCGCCACCGAACGACAGGTCGAAGCTCTCCAGCAGCTCCTTGTCCTCGTCCTCGGGGCTGACGATCTGCACGTCATAGCCGAGCTGGACGCCGAGCAGCTGCAGGGTCTCGTCGGTGCACGACTGGGTCGCGGTCACCATCTCGCCGAGCTGGGTGAACACCACCTGGACCATTGCGCCCGGGTTGGCGTCGATCTTGTCGGCGAAGTCGGCAAGCGACGCGCCGCGCGGAAGCCGGATGGCCTGCCCGTTGCCACGGGGGACCATCGCCCCCATGCGCGGCGCCTCGAGCCCGCTCTCCCACTCTTGACGCTTCGCGCGCTTCGACTTGCGCTGACGACCCGGACGGCCACGACCGCCGGGACCGAACGCGCCCGCCGTCGTGCCGCCGCGACCACGACCGCCGGCCGCGGGACGGCCGCCACCGGCGCCGCCACCACCACCGGGACCGCCGGGACGACCTGCGCCGCCACCGCCGGGAGCGCCGCCGGGACGACCGGGAGCACCGGCGCGGCCGGCGAAACCGCCGCCGCCGCCGGGACGACCCGCGCCGCCACCGCCGCCGGGACGCGGGCCCGGCGCGCCGGGCCGACCGGGAGCGCCGCCGGCCGGGCGCGGGGCGAACATGCCGGGGCCGGGACGCGGGCCACCGCTGCCACCCGGCCGCGGCGGCATGCCGCCACCCGCCGGGCGCGGGCCGCCGCTGCCACCCGGCCGCGGCGGCATGCCGCCGGGACTCGGGCGCGGGCCA
>NZ_JASNFO010000051.1:0-5464 GCF_032027725.1 Pseudofrankia coriaricola
GCGCCGCCGATTACCAGGGCGCCCAGGCGTTGGAACGGCAGGTCCTCGATCGGCGTCGCGAGCTGCTCGGCCCGGACCACCCTCGAACGCTGGCCGCGATGGCCAACCTCGCGGTCACGTTGTGGTGGGCAGCAGATTATGACGGCGCCCAGGCGTTGGAACGGCAGGTGGTCGATCGGCGTCGCGAGCTGCTCGGCCCGGACCACCCTGACACCCTGGTCGCGATGGCCGATCTCGCGGCCACACTCCGTGGCGTCGCCGACTATCAGGGCGCTCGGGCGTTGGAACAGCAGGTGGTCGATCGGCGTCGCGAGCTGCTCGGCCCGGACCACCCTCGAACGCTGACTGCGATGACCAACCTCGCGGCCACACTCCACAGCGCCGCCGACTATCAGGGCGCTCGGGCGTTGGAACAGCAGGTGGTCGATCGGCGTCGCGAGCTGCTCGGCCCGGACCACCCTGACACCCTGGTCGCGATGGTCGATCTCGCGGCCACACTCCGTAGCGCCGCCGACTATCAGGACGCCCAAGCACTGGAACAGCAAGTTCTCGACCGGCGTCGCGAGCTGCTCGGCCCGGACCACCCCCAGACCCTGGCTGCGATGGCCAACCTCGCAGCCACACTCCGTAGCGCCGGCGACTCTCAGGGCGCCCAGGCGTTGGAACAGCAGGTGGTCAACCGGCGCCGCGACCTGCTTGGCCCCGATCACCCCCAGACTCTGGCCGCGATGACCAACCTCGCAGCCACACTCCGTGACGCCACCGACTACGAAGGCGCCCAAGCACTGGAACAGCAAGTTCTCGACCGACGTCGCGAGCTGCTCGGCCCTGATCACCCCGACACCCTGGCCGCGATGACTAACCTCGCATTCACGCTGTGGTGGGCCGCGGACTGTGAGGGCGCCCAGGCGTTGGAACGGCAGGTGGTTGATCGGCGTCGCGAGCTGCTCGGCCCTGACCACCCCCAGACCCTGGCCGCGATGACCAACCTCGCAGGGATGTTGCGGTGGGCTGCGGACTATGAGGGCGCCCAGGCGTTGGAACGGCAGGTGGTTGATCGGCGTCGCGAGCTGCTCGGCCCCGATCACCCCGACACCCTGGCCGCGATGGCCAACCTCGCGGCCACACTCCGTGGCGTCGCCGATTATCAGGGCGCCCAGGCGTTGGAACGGCAGGTGGTTGATCGGCGTCGCGAGCTGCTCGGCCCGGACCACCCCCAGACCCTGGCCGCGATGACCAACCTCGCAGCCACACTCCGTGACGCCACCGACTACCAAGGCGCCCAAGCACTGAAACAGCAAATCCTCGACCGACGTCGCGAGCTGCTCGGCCCTGGCCACCCCCAGACCCTGGCCGCGATGACCAACCTCGCAGCCACATTCCGTGACGTCGCCGATTATCAGGGCGCCCAGGCGTTGGAACAGGAGGTGGTCGATCGGCGTCGCGAGCTGCTCGGCGCCGATCACCCTCGAACGCTGGCCGCGATGACCAACCTCGCAGTCACGCTGTGGTGGGCGGCCGATTATCAGGGCGCCCAAGCATTGCGAAAGCAGGTCCTCGATCGGCGTCGCGAGCTGCTCGGCGCCGATCACCCTCGAACCCTGGCCGCGATGGCCGATCTTGCGGCCACACTCCGTGGCGCCGCCGATTACCAGGGCGCCCAGGCGTTGGAACGGCAGGTCCTCGATCGGCGTCGCGAGCTGCTCGGCCCGGACCACCCTCGAACGCTGGCCGCGATGGCCAACCTCGCGGTCACGTTGTGGTGGGCAGCAGATTATGACGGCGCCCAGGCGTTGGAACGGCAGGTGGTCGATCGGCGTCGCGAGCTGCTCGGCCCGGACCACCCTGACGCCCTGGCCGCGATGGCCAACCTCGCAGCCACACTCCGTAGCGCCGCCGACTATCAGGGCGCCCAAGCACTGGAACAGCAAGTTCTCGACCGGCGTCGCGAGCTGCTCGGCCCCGATCACCCTGACACCCTGGTCGCGATGGCCGATCTTGCAGCCACACTCCGTGGCGCCGCCGATTACCAGGGCGCCCAGGCATTGCGAATGCAGGTGGTCGATCGGCGTCGCGAGCTGCTCGGCCCCGATCACCCTGACACCCTGGCCGCGATGGCCAACCTCGCAGCCACACTCCGTAGCGCCGCCGACTATCAGGGCGCCCAAGCACTGGAACAGCAAGTTCTCGACCGGCGTCGCGAGCTGCTCGGCCCGGACCACCCCCAGACCCTGGTCGCGATGGCCAACCTCGCGGCCACACTCCGTAGCGCCGCCGATTACCAGGGCGCCCAGAGATTGCAACAGCAGGTCCTTGACCGGCGGGTTGCGTTGCGAGGCATAGAACATTACGATTCACTCATTTCCCTAATTGACATCAGTGCAACATTGCGCGTCGCAGGTAAGTATCAAGACTCTGAGAGTCTTGGTCGACAGGCGCTAGACGATGCGCGCCGCTCCTTCGGTGACAGTCATCCAGCTACTCGGCGAGCGACTGCAGGTCTTGCGCTGACCCTGCGTACGTCGGGAGATGAGCCTGCGGCGCGTCGGATCGAATCACAGGTGCTGGAAGACTGTAGAAATCTTCTCGGCGCCAGGCATCCATTCACATCCAATCCTCAAGATGCCCTCATTTGGATTCTCGGCGATGATCAAGCCGTTGAAGTTCGACGCCTCTTCTCAAGATCCGGATGAAGTGGGCACCTTAGGCTTAAATCCAGTCGTCCAACCTCAAACGTTCCGCAGCCGATCGCCGTCGACCTTGCGCCGCCGCGCTTGCGCGGACTTGAGCGCGAGGCTTGCGAAGTAGGCCCTGCGCGCGGAGTCCGCGCGCGCCGGGCGCGCTCTTCGGGAGGAAGCTGGCGGTCGGGATCGACCTGCCGCTCGAAGCGGTCGAGGAACGCGGCGCGAGCGGGTGCGGTCCGTGCGGTCCGGTCGTGGGTCTTCGCCCACGACGAGTGGGACGCGATACGGGCGATCATGGCTCGGTCTTCTGGGCGTGCGGCGGCCATGGGGCGACCCTTCGGAATGTAGATCGTCGGGAGCATGGTCCGGCGTGGCCGGAGAGGTAGCGGGTAGCGCCCGGCGGGGCGAGCAGATAGGCGCCAGAGCACGCTTTTGGCCGGTGGCGCGTCGAGTCGCTACCCGCTACAGAGCAAGGTGTGGGCTGGTCAGCAGGGGTCCGGCGGGTCGCGGGGGGTGTAGCGCTGCCGCTACACCCCCGGGTGCCGCTACACGTCGGCGCGGGCGCGGTGGGCCTGGCGGATGGCGTCGGCGCGGGCGCCTTTGCGGACCTGGCCGTTCCGGCGGACGTCCACCGAGGGCACGGCGAACGCGCGAAGCTGGGCGCTGATCGCGTCGGGCGTGGCGTCGCGGTAGTGCTCCGGGTAGGCCGTCGCGAGTCGTCCCGCCAGCTCGGCCCAGTGCAGGCCGCGGGCGCCGTCCGCGAACACCGACAGCGCGTCGGACAGGACGTCGCGCTCGTCGCGATGGGCAATCTGTCCGGCAGCCTGGCCAGACAGCGTGCCGGCGTGTTCGCGGAGCTTTCGGGCGATGGCGAGAAGGTGCGCGGCATCCTCCGCATCTGCCAGGAAAGTTCGGACGGTGGGGCTGGTGTCGCTCGCGCCGCGCAGAATTCCCGCGCCCTGGTGCTCGGCCGCGAGCGTGGACGAGTCGAGCCCTTCACTGAACGCTCCGGCGCCGAGGACAAGGTCTGAGACCTGCCACGATCCGGTGCGGAGGGAGAAACGGATGATGTGGTTGTCGCGGAAGTCGGTGAACTTCTTCGCGACGTCACCGCTCCCGATACCCGACGGCCGTTGCGTGGCGCTGCCGATGATGACCCCGGCCGCCGGGGCTACCCGGATGAGGTAGACGAGCAGCGACGCGATTTCGCTGTCGGCGGTCGGGCTTCCGGTCGCGAACCATTCTTGGAACTCGTCCAGGAGCAGGAGCCGGACGGGCATGCCGTACTTGGGATCTCGGGCGATCTCGCGGGTGAGCTTCCCTTCGGGCACCACGTCCGGGGGCAGGTCGGACAGCGCGAGGTACCGGGCCTGGACGTCCGTCCGGATCTCGCGCAACGTGTCGATGAGGATCTCGACCGGATCACCGTCGCGGGTCGGTGCGAGCCCGAAGACCGCGCGGTCCGCGATGGCCTCGAACTTGCGCCAGTCGGGCTTTCCGCCGCCGTCCGCGACCGTGATCCGCACATAGGGGTCGAGCGCGGCGAACAGACCGAGCGACCGGAGTGCGAACGTCTTCCCCTGGCGGGGCTGCGCCCCGACAAGGATGGACTGCCACAGAAGGTCGATCGTCACGGGGCGGGCGCGTTCGTCCAACCCGAACGGGGCAGGGGTCCAGATATCTGGTTGGCCTGCCGCGTAGGAGCGGAGTCCGCCCGGCGGGGATCGCGAGCGGGTCACGGTCGGCCACCCACAGGGTGTGCCTGCGGTCCGACGTGGGGTCTCGGGTCAGGAAGACCTGCGTGACCGCGACATCCAGCCCGGACGCGATCGCGCCGTGCGCTCTCACGGTGTCCGTGAAGCCCTTCCCATAGGGAAGATCCACGGTGACACGGGAGCCGTCGCCGTCGCGGGCCATGGGCGACCCGAACGTGATGCGCTGGTCATCCTTGTCCGCGCCGAGCTTCGCGGCGTAGTAGGCGCGGAGCACGATGTCGGCGGACAGCTTGCGGAACCGTGGCGCGACAACGGCCGCGGCGATCAGAGGCCGTCCTACTGGCCGCCCGACGTAGGCCAGGGACCCCACGAGCGGCAGCCACACGAGCAGCCATCCGGGCTGGGTCGGCGGCCCGAATGCCGAGCCGAGCACGGCGATTGCGGTCAACGCGCCGGCGCCGGCGCCAGCGACGATCAGGGTTCGGGTGCGACGGGTGGCGCGAACCTCGCGGTCCAGGCGCAGCCACACGGCCGTGTCGCGAACCTCTGCGACAGCCTGGCGTACCGGGGTGGACTCGGCGTGCGTCCACCACCGGACGAACCGCACGGCGACTCTCCCGGCGCCAACCACGGCCGCCTGCACGATCACGGCGAGATACCAGGGGAGACGGACCGTGTGATAGGCGCTGGCGTGCGCCCACCGGCCGCCAACGTGCCGGGCGGTCGCGGTGAGCTGGTCACGGCGCAGGCTCGCCGGGATCACCGGCCGGCGGGCGATGTCGACCGCGCCGGGTGGGGTGGGGTCCACCGGCACCGGCACACGATCCGGGACTGGGTCGAGTGGCCATTCGTAACTTCGTTCGCGGCCGGACAGCGTTTCGAGTTCGGCGAGAACGGCGGGGACGTCGGGAACCCAGCCTGAGCGTTCAACGGGCACGGGAAGGTGGTCTTCGGACACGGCGGAACTCCGAACGATTCGGGGGCCGGTGCGTCCCCCCCGGCGGGCCCCGCGGGGCGCACCACCCCGGAAAAGGGGGATCAAGCTCCCCTTGAGGGGCCGCCCCC
>NZ_JASNFO010000052.1:0-134173 GCF_032027725.1 Pseudofrankia coriaricola
GCCTTCGGTGGGGGGGGGGGGCGCGCCCGGGGGGGGGCCGGGCGGGCCCCCACCTCCCGGGAAATGGGGGATCTAGCTCCAGTGGATGGGCAGCGACCGGAAGAAGTCTCGGATGGCCGTGGCGACGTCGGTGAGTGTGGGGACGAATCCCGAGCCGGCCCAGAACCAGCCGAGCAGAATGCACACGATCGGCACGAGGCTACGAGCGCGTAGCCGGGGCGCGATCAGAGAGGCCGCGAGCAGGAGCCCGAGAAGAATGACGATTGTCGTCTGCATACCCGGCTAGACCTCGCTTTCGCTCTCGCTGTCGGTGGTCTCGGTCATCTCTGGCGGGATCTCGAACCCGGCCTCGGTGACCCATATGCGGTACGCGCCGCGCCATTCCCGGTAAGTCTTCTTTCGGTACTGGCGGATGAGGCGGTACGCCGCGTCGATGACGTCGACGACCTCTTGGTCGTGCTCCGGCGTGGACATGAACACGAGATGCAGAACCTCGGTAGCGGTGTAGGTCGCCATGTGGTCGGCGTGCGCCTTCTCGGACCGCAACGCCAGATCGTCCAAGGTCAGCGACCCGAGGTCGGCGGCCGAGGTCTTGCCGTGCGTGGAGGACATGACTATCCCTTCGGAACATCGGAAAGCGGGGAGGAGGGTTAGCGAATCGTCAGGGCGAGAATCTGCGGCGTGAACCGCGCGGCGGATGCGAGAAGCCACAGCACGGCGAGCCACACGACGGTGCCGACGCGACGTGGCTTCACACGGCGCCAGGACAGGCCCAGAACCAGCACGGTTTCCAGCAGCCACCACACGACGTCCGGGAACAGCAGCACCATTCCTGGAATCGGAGCGGTCGCGGGAGCTCCCGGGAACGGGTCGAGCCCGATGGCGAACCTCACCTACTGCGCCCGCGCTGCACCAGCGCGACCGCGCCCCAGACGAGGCCACCGACCACGAGGAACGGGCCCACGACCGGAATGGCGTACCGCGCGACGTACGAGACTGCGAACAGCACGAGGTATAGAAGCGCGATGAGCAGCGACCAGCGGATCAGCTGCCACAACAGGGAGGGGCGGTAAACATAGCGAGGCATGAGAGGCTCCCGAGGAAGTTGGCGAGAGATGCGCCGCCGGGGGTGTTTCCCGTGGCGCGCTGACATCGCCAGTATTGGCCTCGCCGCGCGGGTGTTTTGCCCCCGTTATTGGCCACGAATGTGCCCCAATAATTGGCGCTGCATTGACGTCGAAACGGGCCGCGTAGTGCCCGCGGAACTGAGCCGTGTCGTGGCACGGAACATGGCAGCAGATCGGCTACGGATCCGAGCAGGAGCCGCCCACCGCAGCGCCCAGAGCTGCCCTTTCTATGTGTGAGTCGTCAGGCCGCGCGCATCTTGGGCCGGAGCGCTCCCGTGGCCGGATCGGCGTCGGCCTAGATCCGGACCGGCGTCTCTGCGCACCGAGCCGCGCTCGCCGCGCCGAGTGCGGGATGCTCCCCACGTTGTCGCAGGCCAACGGCTCGGCAGACCGTCGCCGGCAAGCACACGTCACCAACTGTGGAGCGGACTCAGTAGAGGCTACTGACCGCAAACGTAGCGATCGGCGACAAAACGTGAGATAGTAGTTGACATCGCCCGTAAGCACCCGCGGTCGGGCAACACCAGACACGGAAGGAGGAACCGCGGCGGGGGAAGCGGGGGCCACACAGGCCCTTGCCGAACGCCACATGCACACCAACAGCAGGCCGGACGTTGAGACGGTCGATACCCTCCTCTGTAAGGCCCGACGCCACGGCGCCGGAGCCCCAGAGCTGGCACGACACAGACCGGACCTCGTCGACCTGCTCACCCCGCCTGACGGCACCAGCCCGAAAGCGCGGGCATTACCCGCCGAACGGATCATCAGAGCCGCGATCGACAGGCTCGACCCGCCGGCAGACCAGGCCATGAGGACTCTGTTCGGCCTGACGGCCGACACCCGGCGGAAGAGCGTCGCCTACCGCCGGGACGAAGCGGCGTACCTCATGAGCATCACCCCCGGCGCCTTCCGCCGCCCCCACCGGGAAGGCTCCATGATCCTCGACATCGCCTTCGAGATCGTGACCGCTGAATGCCCCCAGCGGTAAGGCGAGAAGCGGGCCGCGCGGAGCAACCAGCCGCGCGGCCCGATCGTTTCTGCGCGTGCTTGCAAAGTGCTAGCTGTAGTTAGCAGTCGAAGAAATGTCGGCCGATGGGCTCGGTGCGACGTCGGGCGATGCTTGCTTGCTGGGTGCTAACTGAAGCTAGCAAGTCGCTCGGCGTGGGCGTGGTGCATGAACGATGCGAGTAGGCGAGTGGCTTCACGCAACGAGCCAGGCGCGGACGGGGAGCGCTTCAGGTCGGCGGCTAGTTGGTCAATCCGCGCGATGGCCCGCCCCGAACAGATGTCGTCGGCGCCGTCGATGAGGCTGCCTACGGTCGACTCCGCATCGACCCAAGCTCCCGCGCGTGCTTGCGCTTGCGCCAACTGGGCGATAACCAAGGTGAGATAAAGATCGTCCGAGCGGGCGGTGAGGTACCCCTGCCAGGTATCTATGGCCGTGTCGTACCGGCCTAGATCACGGAAGAGCGCAGCCTTCTGCAACTGCATCTGTTCGTCGTTTATCCACCATGACCAGTACGGGTCCGACTCGCGTACCCCGTCTCCGTACTCGGCCATCGCCTTGAGCCAAACTCTCAGGGCCTCGCTGTCGCCGCGCCGCCCGAGGGCGCGTGCCTCCCGCACGTGGAACAGTGCGGACAAGCGCGGGGAAAGAGTCTGTTCCAGTACGCCACGAGTCAGATAGAGGGCCTCTGTCGCCCTGCCCGTCTCGCACAAGTGCATGGACTCGTTCTGGATCACAAAGATTTCCATACTGTGGTCGCCAGCCGCCGCCGCATGGCGCAGCGCTCTACTGTTCGCCCGATCGACATCGTCCGGCCGGGCGGCATCGATGAGTTGCCATCCGGCTACCTCAAAGAGTTCCGCGGCAGCCGCGTGCGCGTCCGAGTTATATCCGGCGCGGATACCAGCCTCGTCGATCCGCCGTTCAAACGCGTGCGCCGAGTCGAGAGCGACATTCGCGACGCGCATCCCACCGAAGGAGTGCTCCATGGCGAGTAGCTGCTTGACACGATCGCGCGCACTTTCGATGTGGGCGGCTCCGACCGGCTCTTTGGGAGCTACCCTGAAAGACTCGCTGGGCGTATGTGCTGGCGTGCCTTCGAGGAGATCGTCGAGATCGCTCAGCGATATTTGGAGGATCTCAGCCAGCGCCGAGCGTGTGGCGGGCTGAGGCTGTACCTCGCCGCGCTCCCAGCGAGCGACCGTCGACCGCGACGTGTGCAGGGCCTCCGCGAGGCTCTCCTGTGAGCGCCCCACGGCCTTGCGGCGTGCCGCGAGCCCGGAACGCTTCCCCATGGGTCAATTCTGCGCCATCGGTCCGGCCATTTTCGGACTGTCACCCCAACGTCGCGCCCACCACCGTGGAAGTGGCTCCCGGGCCGGTAGCCGCCAGACCCCGCCGGCCCGGGACGCCCAGTACCGAAGACCCACCCACACGACACAGCGCGGGACGGTGACCACGTGACCAGGCCACAGACTACGAAAGCCCAGCCGCCGGCAACGGTGGTGACCGTGAAGGTAGCGCCCGGCGCGACCATCGCCGAACTGGCCGCAAGCATCGCCCATCTGCCGGACGGCGCCGTGTTCATCGGCGGCTACGGCGACATCGGCGTGGTGCTCGTGTTCGGCCCGGCCGACGGGTCCGCGACCGAGCGGGACGTACTCGTGGCTGTGGTCGGCGCTCTGACCCCTGCCGATTTCGGCCGGCCGGGAACACCTCGGCGCTAACTTCAGCAAGCGCCCTGCAAGCGCAGGTAGAGGTCATCGTTCATCGCTGAGACCGTACGGCCGGATGATCGACAGCGGCCGGCGGAAGGGGAAGCCATGCCGGCCATAATGATCGAACTCGACGGGGGCACCGCTGTCCCGGTGCCGGTGACTGTTGGTCCGATTCGGCTGCCGCGCCGCCCGGGGGTGCTCGTGGACACTTACCCGCACCCGGAGTTCGTCCGTGCCGGCTGGCATCCGCCCGACACGGTGGCCTCCCGGCTCGCCCAGGACAACGCGGCACGGGTGCTCGTGGCCTGCCCGGCGCTCGTCTCTCCCGCATCCAGCAGGCTCGCGCTCGCGGTCGCACGCGTCCTCGCCGATCAGCGGGACGCGCTCCATGCCGGCCCGAGACCGGTCGTGACGTGCGGGGTCCGGCCGCGCTGTGGTTGGGAAGGCGGCGGGGTGATCGTCCCTCACCCGGTCACGGTCTTCATCCGGGGCACCGCGCAGTACCGCGTTGTCTGGGAGGTCACCCAAGAGGAACAGATCCCAACCTGGCGCGCCAGCCTGACACCGCTACCGGCGAACAGCGACGTTTGACGCTTCCCCTCGTCAGGTCCGATCGTCTGAATTGGTAGTGCGGCGAATCTGGTAGCGCTCGGCGAGAAGGAGAACGGCGAAGACTGCTCCGGCAGCAAAAATCATCCCGAGAACAGCCAAATACATGTCGTGATAGTGGGACCAGTCGAACATGGATCTGTTGCCGTCTACTTGGGTGTAGTTGCCGCCGAAGAATCCGAGGATGATTCCGATCGGAACGGCGATCGTCGACAGCAGGCCGATAGCGACACCGTAGCGTAGTCTGCGCAGGTCCCGACGCTGGGCGTCCAGGCCCGTTTGGGAAGCCTCTTCGGCGGCTAGGACCGACGTGGCGCGAGTGAGCATCGTGGAGACGGTCGTGATGCTGTCGCGCAGCCCTGTGCAGGCCACGAGCTGGCGGTGGAAGTTCTCGACCCGCAATGCCGGGATAAGAATGCCGATCTCGCACGCCGCCTCGACGCCGAACGTCAGAGATAGTTCCTGCTCGGCTAATTTCTCGTGGAGCCGAGCCAACTCGGCCCGGCGCGTCGGCGTGGTCATGGTGGTGCGCGCTGTACCGAGTTCGCGCACCCGGAGCAAGGTCTCGTACGCGGCGAATCTGACCGAGCGTATCTTGCAGGACGCTGCGACAACCTGCACTGCGGACAGCAGTGCGCAGTTTTCAATGTAGTCCTGTTGCGCGGCCAGTACAGAAACGTAGGCACCGACAGCCGCTCCGCTGGTCGGCCGGCGGTTGAGTTCGGCCGGATACTGAATCGACGAATACTGTGGGTTCGCGTCGAGATCAGCCCGGTAGATGAGCCGCTGGATCGTGTCCTCGGGCAGGGTGGCAGAGGTGAACACCATCTGGTGGCGCTGCGAGGTCAGCTTCAGCGGACCCCCACCGGTCTGCCGGACCGCGGCGTTCGCCCCGTCGAGCAGGTCAGCCGCCACCACATCGAGAGTGCTGCTACCAACGGTGAGGTCGTCGTAGTAGAGATCCTCGAGAAACGGGATCAGCGCGAGCGGATCGCAGTCAAGGTCGACGGACAGCACGGCGACCACGGGTCCAGCCTGGACGTCGAACAGCCACAGTCGCCCCGCCCGGATCGTCGCCGCGGTTCCTGCACCCCGGCGGAACGCCAACGTCGCCGGATCGAGATCGCGCACGGCCAGGACACGCGGAAGCTGGTTGTCGGCATCGCGGTAGAACCCTGCCAGCCGACCCAACCGTAGGTACGTCTCGGGAAGCTGGCCGTCGGCGCGTAGCAGGTCCGCCGTCTCCGCGCTAGTGGCGATCACGATGGACAGCCGGTGCGATGGCCGGGCCACGATCGGGTCAAACGGCAGCCCTGCGGCGGCCGGCGGAGCGGCGCTCAATGCACGTGCCAACGGGTCGCGGGCGGGCCGACCGGTTCACCGATGGTCCCAATCCGCAGCCTGATCTCATCGTCGATCACGGCCGAGGTCCCGTACTGCTGCAACAGCCAACTGACCATGCCCAGCTCCCGAAGCCGGACCAGCGTCTCAGCATCCGGGGATGTCCGTAGGTCGAAGCCGTACGCGGCGCAGAACGCCTGGTACTCGGACTCGGCCAGCCCGAAGCGGCGCACGGTCACCAGGTTCGGGACCAGGTCCCACTCTCGCGGGCCGCGGCAGACCTGATCAAAATCGATCAGGAGCAGGCGCCGTCCCGGCAGACACAGCACGTTGCCGTAGTGCATATCCCCGTGCATCACCCCTACGCCGAGCCGGTCTGACAGCCGATCGACCGCTGTCTCCAACGACGCGAGCAGGTCAACCAACGGCCCGGTCAACGACCGGTCGAGCCCGTCGCGCTCCGCCGCAGCCAACCGCGCCCGAATCAGCCCGAACGGCTCCCACGCGCCGAGGAGATCGGCTTCCGGCGTGGCCAGATCATGGAACTGGCGGACCAACCCGCCCAGCTCGAGGGCGCTCACTCGGCAGCCCTCATCCACGTCGTGCAACGTCCACAGCGTCACGACCCCGGTCGACGTCACAACCGGCTGCGCCAGCTCCGGCAGGTCGGCAGGCTCCGAAACAGGCATCCCACGCGCCGCGATCCGCCGTATGAACTCCACCGTCCGAGCGACGTCCACCGCCTCCGTAGACGGCCGAGCCACCCTCACGACCAGCCGCCGCTCCCGGAACGCGTACAGCGCGTTTTCCCCGAACCGCAACAACTCAAGATCCGGCGGATCCACGCCCAGCCGCGCCAGCACGTCGAACGCCGCCATCCGGGCGTCCGACTCCTTCCAAGCCACGAGGTCAGCCCTTCCGACCAGCCTGATCCGCTATTGCTACCACCAGGGGTGTCAAGGGTGGCCGTCGCTGCGGCTGCCTAGCGAACCTAGGACCAGCATCTTTGGCCTCGACCAAACGACCGCACGTCGTCAAACGCCGGGCTAGTGATGCGCCAGCAGGTGGCTGCCCCATCGCGACCGCGGGGCCGACAACAACACTTGTTCGCACGATCAAGGTCATGATCTCGTCCGTTCTCGCAGGCAGCCCGCCAGCCAGCGTAAGGCAAGCGAACCTGTCCGGTGCCCCGGTAGGCAAGGTAGGTACGACACGAGCCAGCTAGCTCGATCGCCGCCGTGAGGCATCACATGGGATCGGACAGCGACGTGCCGGCTGCTCGCCAAATCCCTGGTTCTAGGATCAACGCACGCCTGGAGACGGTGCCGCGCGACGGCCGCGCAGGCGCTCGGCACCTGACGAGGCGCCGAGCCTAATTGAGAACGACCAAACGGGGTGAACATGGGTCGGCAGGATGCCAAGGACTCGCTAGATATTAAGTTCGCTGCGGCTACGGCAAAGAATGAGCAATATGGCGACTGGTTTCGCGACCCATGGGGTTGGCCAGAGCTTTCCTACCTAGCTAATCATCCCGACCTCGTGGTGAGTCGAATATCGGACAGCGCCCGCGTCTTCGAGCTTCTAGACGTGCCGAAACACAATTTCGGCACACGACCGGCGGTCGTGATGTGTCCCGCCGATCGAATGATCTATCACGCGCTCGTTAACAGAATATCTGCGAAGATATGCGCTGAGATGTCGGGCTTTGTTTTCGGCTGGCGCCTCCCACGCCCGCCCGACAAGTCGTCGCACTACTTGAACAACGGCCAAGAGTGGCTCGAACTCATCGCTCGACGCCGAGAGTATGCCGATGATTGCGGTGCAGTCCTCTCGACTGATGTAACCAACTTCTTCGCGTCGATCCCTCCGCAAGGACTCGTTGATCGGCTGCACGATGAGGTCGGCTCGTCGGACGTCCTCGACTACCTTGAGGTGTTCCTAGAGACATACCGGCGGACACCGGCTAGGACGGGAATACCGCAACGCTCGCTGGCGTCAGCACTGCTCGCAAACTGCTACATCCGGCCCGTGGACGATGTGCTGAGAGGGTTTCAGAATAGACGGGGAATCAAGGCGCTGCGCTGGATGGACGACATTTGGGCATTCTGCCCAGATCCCGATGTGGCGCGGGAGATACAACTAGATATTCAACGCGAGCTTAGAAGTATCGAGCTTGAGATTAACCTCGGCAAGACGCGGGTCGTCGAGGGGCCGGGGGTTCAAGACTTTCTCGCGGACCATGAGCTTGAGCGCGAGGAACCAACCGTACAAGTGGCCCCAAGCGGGAGCCGCTATGTTTCCAATGGCAGTGTTGAAGATCTCGACCGAGCCGCTAATCGTCTGATTTCCGAGCCCGAGAACGCCGATCGGACGATGATTAGATATGTCTGCAGCCGAATTGTGGGGCTAGAGCAGTGGCACTGGATTCCGCGGATCCTCGAAGTCGTGCCCCGGTCGCTTCATGGCGCCGATCACTATTCGAGAATGATTCGCACATCGGGGCGCTCGCGAGAACTCGAATCTTGGTACCTGGACCTCACACAGTCGAGCATCGTTAACCGTCTACCTTGGGCCCAGGCGCAGCTGGCTCTAATGTTCCCGCAGAATTCTAAGTTCCCGAAAGTCAGCGAATTTTTGCTCCGTCGACTTGAGGGCTCCGTATCGGACTTGGATCTTGTGACTACCGCAGGCCGGTTGGTCGCTGCATGGGACCGCGACAACGCCATCAGCGTATTGCGACAGTTGGGTGAACGCCCGGGAACGCCCCTCGTTGCCCGCTCTTTGGCCCTCACGCTCCACAGTCTGAGCCGGGATCGAAAGCGTGTGCGTTCACTTCTTGGAGCTTATCGGGAGACTGAAGCGACGCTTCGGATGCTGGAAGATGGTAATTTCAAGCCCTTGAAAGAAACGAAGGACTTCGCCGGCGCTTAATGGCGTGGATGCATGCAACATGGATCAAATTGGCGGATTAGAATTACGAAGTTTGCCTTTCCGGTGCAGGCGCGGCGTCCAATTTAACTCTGGCTGGACGGGCGAGTCTCTCCCGCATAATTTTTAATTGAACGGCTGCGAAAGGTTACGGATGAGTGGAAAATCGAACTCGCGCGAGGAATCACTTTCGAGTGAAGTAGAACGACTCGCGACCGCCTTCATGTCTGTTAGCTTTTCTAGCGCGGCCGACCTGTGGCGGTTTCAGCTTGATCTGCTCGCCGTTCAAAGGGACATTCAAGGTGAAATTGGGAATATTAAAAGAATGCCGCTACCTCGCGGCGAGAAGAAGGAGTCGTTAGATAGATTTCGCAACCTTCGTTGGCAGGCCAAGCGGCTCGGAGACGCGTTCGGGTGGGCCTTGCTTGGCGGGAGTCAGAAGACGATACAAAGCCTAAGCGAAAATGAGAAAACACCAATATCACCTAGAGAGTCCGATCAGGATCTTGCTCTAATTGTAGTCGCACAACAGCTAGCCAATACTAGGAATGTATTTCCACTGCTGCACGATGTCACCGATGTCCTGAGGATCGGCGATATTACATTTATCGATGTTCATGACTCTCGTCGCAGGCACTCGACGGTCGAAGTAAAATCTCGAGTTATAGAGGAGCGCATAGATCAGGGGAAGCGGTCCCTCGAATGTAGAGTATCGTTAATTTCGCCAACATCGCTAGATCACTTGATTGCGGGTGACTGGACTCCTGACATTGATGACAGTCCGGTCGATCAAAGTTTAGGTCCGGCCGAGGAAAATTCCGGTCCCACCAAGAATAATCCACGGACCGCTCGGCAGATAAAGCGGATGTCGCGCGCTTTCCGACTCCAGAATGCCATCGACGGAGAATTGGTCGAGATTGAAGGTGAGCTACCCTCTCTCTCAATTCCCGTCAAATCTGGGATCGACCCGGACTGGCAACTCGTAGACCGTTTGCTACAACGTGCGCGATTGGTCGGTTACGCTTTCGAGCAGCTTGACGACGCGGTCGGCGTGGCTGCGTTCTATTCGCGGGATGAAGTAAACGTGCAAACTGTCATTGATACTCATATTCTGAAGGACATCGAGGGAATGGCCCTGCAGGCCGGCCTTCCCGGCTCTTTGGCGATCTTTTCAATCCCAGACGTCGAAAGAGAGCGGCCGGCATTGCATCTTCCCTTTCACTTGTACCCTATACCCCTGAACAATCGTATTGATCTCGCTGCCGGCCGGCTGGCAATATTTATCTTTCTTATGACCGGTCCAGTCTATAACGCCCTGGAGGCTGCAGGATTCACCGTCGTCCAGCCGACCGAGAACCCTGCGTCCACACCTCCCTATCTGTTGGTATCTAAGTATGTGGACTACCCAAACGAAGGGCGGATTCGCGTCGAGTTCAATCCATTTTCGCTGATCGCCGATGTCGTCTATGAATTCAGGAACACTGAGCATCTTGTCAACGCATCGATTGTCCAAGCGCAGTCAATGGCGGCCACCTTTTACGCCCGCATCTCAGGCTCAAATGACCGGGACGATTGAGATGCCGAACTTACAGACGATCACCAAGCGCCGCGCGTCGGTGCGCCTCGCGCGCGCGATCGTCGGCCGCTGACGCGGCATAGCGTCCGACCATCTCGCGGCTTCGCCATCCGGCCAGGCGCATGAGGTCCTGTTCCTGGTGGCCCGCGGCGAGCCAGGCATGGGCGAAGGTGTGCCGGAACTGGTGTGCATGGAGCTTGGGGACGCCAGCGTCGGCCGCGCGCCGTTCCAGAATCTGGCTTTACGCCTGACTCGGTCATCGGCCCCTTCTTGCCGAGCCAGAGCGCCGGGCTCTTGGCCTGACCGTGGCGGGCGCGGGCACGGATGTACCGGCGGAGGGCATCGGCGGTGCGGTTGCCGTAGGGGACGGCACGGCCGCGCCTGCCTTTGCCCATCACGTGCGCTACGTCGTGGTCGAAGTCGAGGTCTTCGACCTTCAGCCCGACCAGTTCACCGATCCGGATTCCGGTGTCCAGGAACAGGCGGATGATCGCGGCGTCGCGGCGGTTCTCGAAGCTGTTGCCCTTGCAGGTGTCCAGGAGCTTGCGGAGCACGTCGTCACCCAGGATGGGCACCGGCTGTTCCGGGACGGCGGGCGCGCTCATCCGCTCGAACGGCGTCCGGCTGATCTCGCCGTCTTCCACGAGCCACCGGAAGAGCTGCCGTAGGGACCGATAGTGCTTCGCCACGGTGGCGGCGCTGACGCGCTCGCTGAGCGCCACCATGTACGCCTCAACGTGCTCCCGGGCGATGGCGTTCGCAGCCCTCGGCATGCCCTGCTCGGTGAGGAAGGCGACGAACGACTCCCCACACGTCAGGTAGCTCTTGATCGTCGCTGGGGACCGGTTGAGGGCCCGCAGATGGCGGCGCCAGTCGGGGAGAAGGGTCGTCAGATCGTCGACAGGGGCAGCATCCGTCGTCTTCACGATCTTGAAGATACTCCGCTGTACGAGCGCTGTCCGGGACTCAGTACTCGCGTATTGCCTGGTGGTGGACCTAACGCACCACAATAAGAACCGTCTGATCTTGGTTCAGGGTCCTGAAATCACCGTCCGTCCGGTCTCCAAGCGGCTCCTGGCCAGGGACGATGTCCAGTGAGCGCCCAGTCGACGACATCATCCGTCGAATCGAACATATGTTCCGCACACCTGGCGGATTCGGAGGCTCCGGTCCGTCTGGTGACGGCGATCGTGGGAATCGTGGTCGGCTTGACGTTCCTCTTCGGCTTCGGCAACGTCGCTACGCTCGGTATCCGTTTGGGAGTTCCGACGTATGTCGCGTTCCTTGTAGCACCGGCAGTTGATCTTTCCATCGTGTCTCTTCTGATCGGCACACGACATCTCGCGCTGCACGGCGGACCCACGGAGGTGATTCGGTCGGCGCGGCGTCTGCTCATCTTCTCCAGCAGTGTATCGCTGGCCCTGAACATCGCGGAACCCCTGATCGCCGGCCACTACGGGAAAGCCGCGTTTGACGCGGTCGGGCCGCTTCTCCTTATTGGGTGGGCGGAGGTTGGACCTGGCCTGCTCCAAGCCATGCAGACGACGGGAGGCAATACACCGAGGCGCGTCGCGCAAAGGACGGAGGTCTTGCCTGAGTCGACAGTGACGGATCGACCCACGCCGGCTCCAAGTCCGTCTGACAGTATGGCTCTGGAACAGGATCTGCTCCACCGAGCGAGAGCCGAGGATGTGTTGCACTGGCAGCAGTACCACCGCCCGATCTCCGCCGACTCCCTGCGCAAGCGGCTCCGTGTCGGCGCCGGCACAGCTCGCCTGCTGGTCGCCCGGCTGCGCAGCGACACACACGTGACGCTCGATAGCCAAGTACCCGAGACGGCCGTGACCTTGTAGGACTCGGACAGGTCACCGCCATCCAGCCGCAGAGGCCGGCAGAACATCACGTCGGCTTTCACTCCGGTAGCGCCGTCCCGCGCGGTGAGCCGGCGAGAGTGGGCGGGTTCTCCCAGGGTCGGGGCGGCGATACAGGCGGCCCACTGCTACTGGTGCAGGTGGAAGACTATCTTCTCCAGGATCAGTGTGCGCCACATCTGTGGTTCAAGGCGGTCCGGGTCGGCATTCGTGCAGCCCACGACGACCCCCCGCTCTGCCCCAGCCTGATCGCCGGAGATCGCCTTCACGAAGGCTGTCCCGCTGCCGGTCGACGCCCCCGACGCGATCGAAGAGTGGACGACCGTGCGAGGAGTCGGTCGTCCGAAGTCAGCGAAAAGATCACCCTGCGTTTGGTCGGTTCGCCGACTACTTCCGCGACGTCCACGGATACGACCGGCTATCTGCGGTGGTCCGCCGGGTGGTCTTCGCCGTGCACCTCGCCTCATTCTCCGGCTTCACCACCTCGGTCGTCGCGCAGACCCCAGCTGCGCTCCCGCACGACACCCGTGCGGCGGCGGCGTCGGCGACCGACCGCTGCAGCTGCCGCTTTAGCCCGGGGCGCGCCGACAGAGGCGCAGGGTCGGTCTCGGCAGTCGTGACGTCGGCTGTCTTCGGGCAGATCGTCACCGACGGCCCCAGGCCGCTGAGCGTGTCCGCGAGCAGGGTCCGCCGGGCCGACAGGGGCGGTGGTCGCAGGTCCGTCCCGCGTCGGCAAGGACGTCGATGGCGACGAGCTGTGCTGGATGCTGGGCGGCCCACGCCCTGATACGCCGTTTGACGGAAAGACGGCGCGAGAAAGCGGCTATCCGAAGGTCGCTCGGGATTCCCGTTATTTCTGATCGCGTGCGGCAGGCACGGGTGAAGAACGCGTTGGAACCCGAGTGGGAAGCGCGGTTCGAGCCGAAGTCGTACGGCTTCCGGCCCGGACGCGGCTGCCAGGACGCTGTTCAGGCGGTGTACTGCACGCTCAACGGCAAGGCGCAGCAATGCGCCTGGCCTACCCGACGCTACGCTCGGTATCCGCTTGGGGGTGCCGGCGTACGTGGCGTTCCTCGTCGCGCCGACGGTCGACCTGTCTGTGGCGGAGCCTCCTTATGCGGCAGACACGTCACGCCCACCCGACCGAGCCCGCAACAAAGAAGATCCACTTCAGCCGGAAATTGATCACCTGGAGATCACAGAAATTCATCGGTGGATCGAGGTTCAGACATGTTCCACGGAGAGCAGAGCTGTATACTCGTCGGCGATACTCCGCACAACATCGGGTTCGACATGCACAAGGGCGTGCAGAGGTATGGACCAAGAACTCGTCCGGAGAGCAAGCAAGACAAACCTGCGTGCCGCAGGTTGGGAGGAGGCGGTTTTCGCCAAAGTGCTCAGGGCATCGGCCCGGCGGTTCAGGTCTGTTATCGAGCGGGCAACTACTTCGGCACGGTCGTACAAGTCTGCCTGAGTAAGTGCTTGAGCCACTGAAGCCAGAGCGTTCGCTTGATGAGCTGGTCTTTCGATCGAGCGGGCGAGCATCTCGGCCTGGTCGTACATGCCAGCCTGGGCGATTCCACCCGCCAGCGCGGCGAGTGCACGTGCGCGCCCGCTCGGGGTTGTGATCGGGGCGGTGAGTGCCTTGGCCCACTCGTACATCCCAACCCGGGCAAGCTCCCTGGCCAGATCGCAGAGGGCATGCACTTGACGGTACGGGTGGGAGATAGAGCGGGCGAGCGCCTCGGCTCGAGTGTACATACCGCCCTGTGTAAGCTCCTTGACCAAGGTAGCCAGCGCCTCCGCCCGCCTGTTTGGATTAGAAATTGAGAGGGCGAGCGCCTCGGCCTGGTCGTATTGTCCAATCTTTGCAAGCGCTCCGGAACGCGCAGCCACGGCCCGTGGCTGCCAACTAGGGTGGGTGAGCTCACGGGAGAGCAGTTCAGCTTGTTTATGCTTTCCGGCCAGCGCAAGCGCCCCGACCTGGCTGGCCAGGATCCGCGCCTGCGAGTTTGGGTTGGTAATTGACCGGGCAAGCGCCTCAGCTTCGCTGAATACGGAGGAAGCCTGGTCGTGCAGGCCTGCTAGTGCCAGCATCTTGGCTACAACCGCCAGCGCCTCGGCCTGCCGCTCTGCGGAATATTGCGATCGGGCGAGCCGCCTAGCCCTGTCGTACATACCAGCTTGGGCGAGCGCTCCGACTAGGGCCGTCAGCGCCCGTTCCCGCAGGTTGGTCATCGAGCGGGCGACGACCTCGGCCTGATCGTGCTCGCCGGTCTGTGCGAGTGCCGCGGCCACGGCAGCCAGGCATTTCGCCTGCCTGTCGGAATTCGTGATCGAGCGCGCCAGAGATTCTGTCTCATTGAGGATGGACGAGGCTTGGTCGTGTTCCCCGGACTGCGCCAGTCCGCTAGCAAAGCCGGTCAGCGCCTCCGCACGCCACTTTGGGTGCGTAATCGACCGCGCAATGGCCTCGGCCTTCTCGTGCATGCCAGTCCGAGCGAGCGCTCCTACCTGGGCAACGAGAGCGCCTATTCGCAGGTCCTGGTCCACAATGAAGGCGGTGACGGCCTCGGCCCGATCGTACAGACCGGCCTCTACAAGCGCTTCCCCCAAGGCTGTCAGCGCCTCGGCGCGCCGGATGGGGCGGGTGATCGACCGTGCCACGGCTTCGGCCCGGTCGTACCGGCTGACTCGAGCGAGCGCTGCTACCAGAGCGACTAGGGCGTCGGCCCGCAGATCCTGATTCGCGATCGAGCGGGTGACGGCCTCGGCCCGGTCGTACAGCCCGGCCCAGGCAAGCGCTTCCGCCATCCCCCTCAGCGCCCGTGCCTGCGCACTCGAGTCTGTGATCGACTGCGTGAAAGTTTCGGTTTCGCCGATTAGCAACGCGGCTCGGTTACGCATGTCACCTTGGGCGAGTATGCCCACCAGAGTAGCGAGTCCGCGAACCCGTAGATCCGGAATCGTGATCGACCGCGCGAGGGTTTCAATTTCGCCGATTAGCGATGCGGCTCGATCATGCATGCCTTCCTGGTCAAGCGCCCCGGCAACGGCTGCCAGCGTCCTTATCCGCCGGTAGGTGCTTCTAATCGTGCGGGCAAGAGCCTCGGCCCGGTCATGCATCCCCGTCTCAGCCAGCGTGACTGACAGGATTGTCAACGCCTCGGCTTGCCGACCTGGGTCAACGATCGACCGGGCAATAGATTCGGCGCGGATTGGATTACCAAGGAGCGCCCAGGCCGAGGGCAGACTGGTGGGAACGTTGGTGTTCCGGTCAGCGAGGGCGTCGCGGTGGACGGCCAGCCGGGCCATAGCCCGCAGGTCGGGTTCGGGCTGGGTGAGGACCACGTCCTGAGCAGTGGTGATCTCGCTGAGAGCGGCGTTGTCTCCGCCCGAAATATCGAGCATGCGGTCATGGCGGGCTCGGTCGGTGGCATAGGCAATCAGAGGAGAGAGGTCCTCTGCGGCGTGCAGAAGCTGGAAGTAGCCGCGGAGCAAGTACTCGGGTGTGTCCGGTGGCCAACGTCGCTCGCGGTAACACTCCGCCCAGGCATGTAGCCGCTGTCGGTATTCCGCGAGCTGCTGGCCGCCGAACTCGGTCACGGCTGTCTTCTGCAACTCCTCATGACCCAAGACGTACATGGCTGGTCCCGAGCCTGGTTGCCAACCACTGCTTCGGACGGTGAAACTGCGTCCAGCCACGGTCCCCAGCTGTTTGGCGATCTGCCGCGGCGCCAGCCCGGTCAACTGCGCCAAGTCTGCGGCGCTTAGGCCACCACCCGCAGCGGTGAGTATACCTAGTAGGTCGCGTTCGTCGGGTGTTCCTTCCAGGAGCCGCTCGAGTTCGCGTTCCATGTCGGCGCGGACAACTCGCGCCAACTCGGACGTCGACAGCTCTCGTACGACTCCTGGTTCGCGCAGCGGATGAAGATCGTCGATATCGCGCGGAATGGGTGGGCTCGGCCGACCGGATACGATGACCCGCAGGCCTGCCGGTGGGCGGGCCGGCAGGAGCGAGGCAATGCTGTGCCCCTGTGGACCACTCGCGCCAAGGTCCTCATCCAGTCCGTCGACGAGTAGGATTAACCGCTCGCCTCCCTGCTGGCAGGCTTCAGCGGCCTGCTTCAGCATTCCGAGGAGGTGGGGCTCCCGGGTGGCCTCGGTCAGGAAGGCCGGCATAGGCTCGCCTAGCATGTCAGCGAGCTGTTCCATCAGCACGTCGATGAACGCGTTCCGGTCATTCTGGCTGGCGTAACGGGCCGTCACGAAGAACGACACCACCCGAACCGCCGGCGGCGGGTGCAGCACGAACCACGACAGCAGCGCTGACTTCCCGGACCACGCCGATGCCCGCCACCAGCAGTACGTCGGCGATGGATCCGGCCGCGTGCAGAACTCGGTCAACTCGGCGAGTTCCTGCTCTCGCCCGACCAGTTGTTCTGGCGCGATCCGCGCAACCTGCTCTTTGTAAGCCGACCGAACTACCGGTCCGAGGGTGACGCTTCCGACATGGCCGCTGATTGCCAACCCACCGTGGCTCGCTGTCGCGGGACCAGTCCCACGCACCGTCACCTTGTCTGCCATCTTCGCCCCGCCCGCCTGACACCAGCGCGGCCGCCCGGTCAGCTCAGGTCCACTCCGGAAACCGCCTGCCCTCCGCTGGTGGCGTCGGCCTCCCCGGTCACATCCACCCGCAGTGTCGACTTCCCTGGAGTCCCGGCGATCCCGGTAACAGCCCGAGACGCTACGCCGGTCGCCGTCGCATCGCCGGTGTCCTTCACCTCGACCTGCCTGCCGGAGCCGGTAGCCGACAACAAAGCTAGAACCCCCACGCCGACGGCGGCGACGCCGGCGACTGCCGCGACGGCGGTGGCGATCCAGGTGCCCGGGTTCTCGCCAGTCACCGCGAGAACGGCAGCCGTCACGCAAACGGCCATGCAAGTCAGCAACAAGACGATTTTGTACGTGCTCACGGACCCATCATCATCGACGTCCCCCCGGACGCCCCCAAGGGGTGGCACATCCGCACGCCTCGCCGGTCCGGTTCGCCCGGTTTAAGGGTGATGTAGACAGGTTAGGGACTGGCCCCCGCCAGGTGCTATGCCTCCAGCCCGAGATCACTGGGTGGGACGCGCACTTGGGACAGCGGATCGAGGGTTCCATCGGGTCGTTGGGACGCAATGCCACAGCGCACCAGTCCGGAAACCCACGTCGTCCGCACGGTGCTGGGACACGGCCCACTGCCGAGACTCAGCCGTTACCAAGGGCAATCGATTGCTTTGAAGCCAGACGAGGCTCGAACCATCGCGCCTGCCGGCCCAGGCGGCGAGCGCGGTGGCGGCGAGCGCGGTGCGTGTCGTCCGCGACGGTGACGGCCTGGTCGGGGTGTCGAGCGCGTGTGCGAGCGCGAGATGCACGACGGCGTCAGCGCGGTCGGCTGGGCTGGTGGCGCCGGTGGCCGCGAGGAGGGCGAGGTCGGCGAGCAGCGCTGGCTGGTCGCGGTCGGCGACCGTCCGCAGGATCTGCGTGCGGTGGGCGAGCGTCGTGCCCGCGGCCAGCGCGAACGCGTCGTCGGCGTGACCAGCTGTGGCGGCGGTGAGCAGGCAACGGTGCCATGCCCTTGTATGCACCGTGCGGACCGCGTGCAGCTTGCCGCCGGCTGGGCCGCCTGAGCGCCACCCAGCCCCGGCTGTCACCTAAGGTTGTCGGGCTAGGCTTATATAGTGATGATGTGGTGGATGGGCAGCTTGGGCTGGATGCGGTGGCGGCCGAGCATGCTGTCGTTTCTGTGTTCGAGCAGATTGTTGCTGTGCTGGCGCGCCAGGCAGACGCGGCGATTACCGACGCGGCCTTGTTCCGGTTGGCGGACACGTTGTTCGCAGCGTTTGCCCGTGCGGGCGAGGACGGGCTGACTGCGGAGCAGATCAGGTCGGCGTGTGCCGCGTTCCCGGCTGACGTGATCGAAAATCGCGTGGGTGTCCTGCGGAGGCTCGGTGCTATCCAGCCAGCGTTCGGTAAGCCCTACCAGCGCGTGTACCGGGCGTCGTTCACCAGCTATGTGTCGATGCTGTTCGTCCAGCGGATGCTGGCCCGAGGGGGCCAGTCGGAGCTGCACCAGCTCCTGACGATGGAGAAGATCAGGCTGGAGGGCGGGCAGGGCACTGTCGAGGAGGCTCGCGAGGTTGCGGTCGGGGTCACGACGGCGCTGCGGCTTCTGGTCGCTGAGCTTGTGGCGCTGACTGTCAGCGGCACAGTGGAGGAGTTGCGGGAGCGCGCCCCGTTGCTGTGGAACGCGAAGTCGCTGATCGATCGGGCGTCCGAGGTGCATGAGATCCTGCTGGTGGTCGGGCCGGAACTGGGCCGCTGGTGCGGGCAGCTGCGCTCGGCGATCGCCGCCTATGAGGATGCCTCGACGAACGCGTCGGCGCGTCTGATGGCTGCGGCGGGCACCTCACGGGCGCTGGACCTTCTGCCGCCCGAGATGTGGAAGCGCTTCGCGCGGCGGGCGCACGTGGACGAACTCGCGGCGGTGTTGGCCGACCAGGTCTTCGACGCGCCTGCTCCATGGCACGATGCTGCCGACCTGGCAGAGGCCGTGGCCGGGACGCCGCGGCCGGCCAGCGGCCGTTCGACGCCGCCGCGTTCCCGGGTTCCCGACGGCGACGAGCAGCTCCCGAGCGAGTGGTCCGACGTGGAGGCCGAGCGGCTGGCAGCTATCGCAGAGGAGGTGCTCGGCGGCAGTGACGCTGTTGCTGTCGAGCAGCTGCTGTCGGACACGGACTGGGTAACGGCGCGCCGCGTGCTGGCCGACCTGGTTGCCGTGAGTAACAACGCCCGGCTCGGCTACCGGCTGGTGTGGTCCGGCACGGTCGAGGTGCGACCGGGCAGCGTGCCGTCCTGGCTTACCCACGGCGTATTCGAGCGAACGCGGACGCCTGCGTGAGCGGCGCGGACGCGGCGCTGTGGTGGGCGCGGGCGCGGGCGGAGGGACCGTTGCGCGTGCCGTCGGCGACCCGTACCCCGGTTGGCATGCGCCGGCTGGTGGAGCGGGGTGGTGAGCACTGCTGGCTGCTGCCTCGCCCGCCCGACGACGTGACCCCGACCGTGCTGCGCGAGCTGCGCATGCAGGCGCTCCCAGCGGAGCACCCGAACGAGACCAGCCGGGTCTTGGCCGCGGCGTTGCGCTGCTGCTGGACCGACGCGCAGGCAAACCCCTGGCCGGGGCAACTGGCGACAGTGCGCGACGTGCTGGACGTGGTGGACCAACTCGTCCCCCGACGCGGGGAGGAGGTGCTGCACCGTCTCGGGAGGGGGGCGCTCCGCCGCCTGCACGCCAGCTGGTGGCTGGACGTCGATGATGAGGCGCAGCAGGTTAGCCTCGGCCCCCGGGTGGCTACCTGGCCGGACCAGGACCTTCCCGCGCTGCGGGCGCTATGCCGCGAGCTGCCGTGTCCGCGGCCCGACCCGGGGCCGGACGGGTGAGCGGCTTGTTCGACGACTTGCTCCAGCCGCTCGGCGACAAGCAGCGCGACGCGCTGGTGGCCGCCTGGGCGGCCCTGGAGTACAGCAGTGAGCCTGCCAGCGAGGCCGCGCTGCCCGCGCTCCGAGACGCGGCGCTGCGTCATCTCCTTGACCAAATGCTGCGCCGAACCGGCCGCACTCTCGTCCACGCAGGCGCTTACCTGTGGACCTCGGGATACCGCGACGACATTGCCACCGAGCTCGCGGCGAATGGGTGGGGCGTACTTCCGCCGCTGGAGCGGGCCGCGCTAACACTGGTGCTCATTCACTCGGTCGCGATCCCCCAGGCAGAGGGCCGCCTAGCCAGGGACGACTGGGATTCCCCTTATCCAACCACCCCGACCAGCCTGCGGAAGCTATCGCAGGTATACAGGCAGCGGCGCCTGTCCGATGCCCTCCAGTGGCTACGCGCAGCCGGGCTGATCCGCGTGGTACGCGGCGCCGATCCCGAGATGGCCGGCGCCTCCTACGTCCCGGGGCCGGCGCTGCGCCGGCTCACTCCGGCCGCGCGCCAGCGCCTGCAGGAGAACCTGATCTTGGCTGTTGGCCCGGATACCGCGCTCGCCACAGCGATCACGGTCCGCAGGAACCTGAGCCGTACCCAGAGTTAACTCATCTCCCCAGGAGCGGCTTATGAGCGGCGGCACGCCGCAGGCAGAGGACATCGTCGGCAACCGTGTCCTGGTCGGCCTGCAGAGCGTGCGGATCTCCCGGCTGTCCACGCATCCCGTCCCGGTCGCCGCCGGCACCCTCATCGCCGTGGCTGGCCAGGGGCCGAAGGACTCCAACGGGGCGGGAAAGTCCTCGCTGATTGCCCAGGTCAGCCTGCTGCACGCCGATGAGCAGTGGCGCTTCGGCTCAGGTGCGTCCGCCGCGGTCGACCTGCTGTTCAACGCCGAGGACGCCGGCGGCGAGGACCGCTGGGGCAACGCCGACCACGGGTACCTCATCGGCGTGTTCGCTCCCGCCGCCGGGACGCTGAAACAGCTCCAGGCAAGCGCCCTGACCGTGTGGGTCCGCATCGACCGCAGCAGCCAGAAAGGGCCCCGGCTGAAGCTGCGCTGGCAGGATGGCCTGCACCTGCCCACCGGGAACAGCGAAGCCGAACGGGAGCACGCAGCCGACTCGCTCTGGCAGGCCCTGCCGCCACGTGCCGGACGGCACGACGTCGGGGCCCGCGACCTGCCCCGTACCCTCTACGGCGAGCACGTCCGATGCGTGTCGTTCCTGTCGACATCCGTGCGAGCCAGCGCCACCCCGAACCTGCTCGCCCAGCCACTGAATGAGATCTCCGAGCGGCGGATCTTCGAGGCGATCGCCGCGCTCACCGGCATCGACCACGAGCTGGAGACGGAACGCCAGGCCCGCCGCCACGAGTACGACCGTCAGAAGGAAGCCAGCGACGCCAAGTCCGTGCTGGCGTCCTGGGAGGAGCGCGC
The DNA here is from genome assembly GCF_032027725.1 of Pseudofrankia coriaricola. Taxonomy (NCBI): domain Bacteria; kingdom Bacillati; phylum Actinomycetota; class Actinomycetes; order Frankiales; family Frankiaceae; genus Pseudofrankia; species Pseudofrankia coriaricola. Next base: position 21,140 of record NZ_JASNFO010000052.1, read on the forward strand.
CCAGGTCATCGAGGACGGCATCGACGCCCGGGACCGGGCGCGCGGGAACGTCACGGAAGCGGCCGGGCGCTGGCGGTCGCGCACGGCACGGCTGCTACTTGATGCCCTCCAGCGTGGCGCCGAGATCCAGGCAGATATCGCCGAGATCAGCACCGCGATCGACCGCGACAGCGAAAAGGTACGGGAGCTGGTCGGGCAGGTGGCGGAGCTGGCCGATGACGAGGCGTTCACGCAGCGGCAGCAGGCAGCGGTGACCACGTTCGGCGCGCTCGACGGCGATGACCGCGAGCTAGGCAACCAGATCGCGACCCTCGTGCAGCAGATCGAGGAGACCGACCGCCGCCTGCGCGCAGCCAAGGACACGGCCCGCGACGCCGACGGCCGTGACGAGGATACCGCCGACCAGGAACGCTCCGATGCGGACTCTGTTCTGGAGGGGGCGATCAAGGCGGTCGGCGTCGCCGAGAGCACACTCGCCGACGCCCAAGCGCGACTGTTGGACGCCGAAAGCGGCAGGGACCTGGCCCGGCAGCAGATCGACCTCCTCGCCGCCGAGGGCATCCGCGCTATCGGTCTGCTCGACGCCGTCATCCTCGACGACTGGCAAAGGCCGCTGTGGGAGCCAGCCCTCTGGCCGTACCGCGAGGCGGCCGTCGTGGACTCCGGCCAACTCGACAGGGCCAGCGTGCTCTTGGCGGACATGCCCGGCTCGATCCTGATCGCTGCCAACCTTGCCACGAGCGCGTTGCCCGGAAGGCTGCCGGGCAACGCCGACCCGCAGTACGACCTCCGCGGCTTCCTGGCGGCCCTCGACGCGCGGACCATGGCCCGCAGCGAGCCCGACCGTGTCCACGACGATGCGGGGATCGTGATCGTCGGTGGGTTTCCCGAGCCGGTGACCGGCCGCGCCGCCCGCATCGCCGCTGCACGGGACCGCGTCGACCGGGAATCCCGCAGCCACCAGAAGGCCAAGGACGGACAGGAGGCCGCCGGGCGGCTCGTCGCCGCGGCCAAGCGTCGGCAGAAAGGCGCACGAGCCGCAGCCGAGGCCGGCCGGCTGGACAGGGAAATCGGCGGCCTGCGGAAGAAAGACGAGGCCGCCAGGGATGCGCGCGCGAAACTCGCACCGGCGCTCAGCGCGGCGATAGCCGAGCGGGACGAGGTACTCCGCCTGGTGGGCGTCCGACAGCAGCAGATCGAGTCGCTGCGGCGTCAGAAGACCGCCCTCGATGATACGAACAAGACCCGGCGCAAGCACCGCGAGAGCCTCGAGGACGAACGATCGCAGCTTGGTCTCCCGGAACTGGCCGCCGACTGGGACGGCACCCCCGACTCTGCCAGCGCGCACCTGCTCGCCCTGCCGGACAGCCAACAGTCCTGCACGGCCGACGACTGGTGGGAGGATGCCCGGGGCCTGATCACCACCGCAGTCTCCGAGTGCTTCCCACCCTCCGCCTCGGCCAGCATGCCGACGGAGATCACCAGCCTGTGGGCAGAGTTCAGCCAGCGCGGACCCGGCAGCAGCCGGCGGGCACAGACCGCCTTCGCCTCGCTGCGCCACGCACTCCACGTGCACCTGCGCCTCCATGAACAGAGCGACGAGTACGAGCGCCGGCAGATCGGCATCCAGCGCGAGGAACGCCACAAGAGCCTCGACGCCGCGCGACTCGGCCACGAGGAGGCGGTCCAGGCCAGCCGGGCATACCGCGGGGCGCTCACCTCCGCCATCAAGAAGAAGCTGGCTGACGTAGCAGGCGAGTTCGACCGGCTCGACAAGACATACGGCGGGTATGGGGCTTCGCTCCAGTACGACGAGCCTCCGCCGCCGGCCGACCCCACCGAAGCGTGGGACTGGAAGGTCACGCCGATGTGGCGACGCGCCGAGGGTCAGCGCCCGATCCTCTACAATCGGCGAGCCAATACCGCGCAGATCGACGACCGAGCGATCAAGCTCGTCTGCGCTGCTGCGGTCGCGAGCGGCACAGGCCGCCCGCTGGTGCTCGTCCTGGACGAACTCGGCCGCAACCTCGGCAAGCAGCATCGCCGCGAGACGGTCGCCCTGCTCGGGCAAATCGGCAGGGACAGCGGCATCACCGTCGTCGGGGCACTGCAAGACGACATGGAGCCCTACGCCATCGATGCCTGCGGCCAGTACATCAAGCTGCGCCGCAGCTCAGACTCCAGCCCGTACAACGAGCAGCCCGTCGTCGTCGGCTATGACGAGCATGCCCCACGCGTCGAACTGCTCCGCGCCTGGCTGACCGGCAACGAGTACCGCGAGCCGGAATGACCGGCCGTCACCACCCGCGAGGCTTCGCGATGCGCCACCTCAGCGTCTACCCCGACCTCACCACGTACGCCGTCCCCCTACCCGACGGCAATTACAACAAAGACCGCAACGGCAACCCGAAGATCACGCGCGTCACCCTTGAGCCCGAAGGCTACCCGGCACCGCACCGCCCGGACGGCCTGACCGACAGCCAGTGGGCCTTCGTCACCAGCGGCCCCCACCGGTGGCAGTCCGTCGTGACCACGTTCGGCGACCGCGCCGAGGACATAGCCGCAGCGCTGGCGCGCAGCGGCAGCATCGTCCTCGAATGTGACTTCCGCGACGCCCGGGTGGTCCTGCCACCACGTGGCTGGTCTCCTCATCCTGACCTGCACGCGGCCACGGAGGAGCACACCAACCAGCGTGCTGCCCGTCGAGCCGCTCAGGACGACGAGGCACGCCGTCTCTCCGCCGAACTTGCCCCCTATCCCGCCGCCGGGCCACTGGTGACCATCCTCACCACGCGACAGGGTGGTCCGTACCGCGACCACGCTATTGAGGCCGCCCGTGTCCTCCTCGCCGACGGCACCCTGCCCGGGACGGGCGAGGACGCGCCGTGGGCCCCTGTGCGGTGGCTCAAGCGCGGAAAAAGGACGGACTACGGCATGTCCCCGGAACCGATCGACGAGGGTGGTCAAGGCGCAGTATTCCGTGCGGTGCACAAGCTCACCGGCATCACTATCGCGCTGAAGCGGCTCCGCTTCGGCGATGACGACGCTGTGCACCGCATGGGACGCGAGATTGAAATGGGGCAGCGGTACGGTGCCCACCCGAACGTCATGCCGGTGCTGGATTCTGATCTTGACAGCCGGTGGTTCATCATGCCGCACGCGAATGGCAGCGCAGCCGATCACGCGGAGCGGCTGCGAGAGACTACAGCCCTCCGAGGCCTCGTCGAGGCGACCTGTGAGGGCCTGCGCCAACCCCATGCGGATGGCTGGACTCACCGCGACATCAAGCCCGCGAACATCCTGCTCCTGCAAGGCCGGTGGGTCGTAGCAGACTGGGGGCTAGGACGGCGTCCCCGAGGACAGACCAGCGTTCCCCGCCGCACACACACCGGCTCGAGGTTCGGGTCCGAGGGATTCGCAGCTCCCGAGCTGCTATCCGGCAACCCCCATAACGCGACGCCCGCTACCGACATCTACAGCATCGGACGGCTCATCGGCGCCATCCTGACTGGGCAGCCTCCGGAGACGAACATCCCACTGCTCCCGGAGACCAGCCCGTGGCGGACGGTAGCGGCGGAGGCAACCCACCGCAACCCGGCGGACAGACCGCAGGACGTGGGCGAATTTCTCCGCCTTCTCAAGGACATCCCGTAGCCGTTACGCATGCACCCCATCGCGGCCAGGCCGCGAACCTGGTCCGCACCACCGGCCGAAAGGGTCCAGTCGTCGATGACGCGCATCGCGCTAGAGCCGTACTTCCTGCACCAGGATCAGGTCCAGTCTCTACTCGGAGACCAGCGGTCGGAGTCCGCGCTGGCGCGAGCGGCCCGCAGGAGCGATCCTGCGGCGGCGCTGCCCTACACGCTTGCCTCAGAGCTGGCCAAGGCACTCCCCGCGCTGGGCATCGGTGAGCTGGCAAGGTGCGTCCTGGAGCAGAACGTCCGCTCGGGGCAGGTACTTGGCGCGGAGTTGGAGTTCGCCTTCCAGCGAGACCGGGACCACGATGCGCCCGGCTTCAAGCCCGTCACCTTCACGGCGGTGCTAGACGCGGGCAAGCCGGTGCACGTGGCTGGCACCTTCAACTCCGCGCGGACGGCCAGTTCGTCCGCGACCAGCAGCCTCACCGGTAGCAGGCGGGCCTACCTGATCGGAACAGTCACCGACCTCGCCGCAGAGCGGATCGAGCTTAGACCGGTCTTCATCGGAATTAGGTCGTTCGTCGATGACGACCTCGCCGCCGACGAGCCGGCGCCGGGGCTGCGCGTGTACCCCAGCGATATCGGCCAGTTCAGCGGAATCGACTTCGCGTCCCCCCTCACACAGGCCGAACTCGACGCGGTTCTGCGGGTCCCGGAGGAGAAGGTAAAACGCGCCTTCGCTGGGCTGATTGGCGAGTCACACGTTCCGAAGGACTGGGGTGGCGAACGCTCCGATCTCTATACATCACGGGTGTTCGCCCGCGGACGCCAGGTATCGGCCGCGTGGCTGTTCAAGGGGCCTGGCCACCCTCGCGCGATGGACGTCAAGGCCCTGGGCAAGAACGGCGACCAGATCGACCGGCTGTTCACCGAGCCCGCGGAGCTACTCGTGCTGCAACACTGTCATCAGATCAAGCCGAGCGTGGTCGGCATGATGGACTCCTACGCCCACGACGCCCGGCGCCCCCGCTCTTACATGATCATCGACGGGGCCGACACCGGACGCATCCTGAGGTCGCTGGGCCTGCTCCCGGTAACCTCAGCACATCCGCCTCCGCAGAACCAGGGAACGGGAACCCCACGATCCTGATCGGAGGTCACCAGCGAACTCGGGAAGGCGTCGGAACGGGGCAGCCAGACGGCAGAAGCCCGCGAGGAGATTCCCTGCTCGCTGATCCTACCGAAAGACGTGGTGCCGAACCTCAGCAAGGCCCTCAAGCACCTGCCGGACGCGCCAAACAAGTGGACCTTCATCCTTCTCGATAGATCTGGAGAGGGATCGATTGAGCCTCTAGAGATGGCCATTCGGCGACTGTGGGATGGTCAGCACTCGCCCCGGCGGCCCAATCGGGTTCTCACCGCAAACGTTGGAGGAAGCGCACGCCGCCGTTCATCTCGCCACACCGGCCATGCAATTGATCTCCAGCGGACTTTTTACTCACACCCGGTGAGCAGTGCCGCCAGCGCTCACGAGAACCGTTCATAGCCGATTTTGCATTGCCTCTTCCGGACGACGCAGGGGGCGGCCTCAGTACCAGCGTCCAATCTCCCCCCGAGACCCTCCGCAACGGCTGCACGTCGGCGCAGATAGGCGCGGTCACTGGTGTCGCAGATACGAGCCGACACCCCCAGTCGATCTCATACCCTTGACTTCAACGATCACGCCGGGCAGGCTCTGCGGCGTAGTCGACTGTGAGCCACCAACATCGGCGGAGATGTTGTTCTGCGGTCTCGGTCCGGACATCGTCCGGGCGGCCGACTGATCCCGTTAGCCCGAAGTCAGGCAGTGCGAGGGTCAGCGGCTGGTGCGGGCTCACCGCACATACTTACTGTCAGTGCAGGTTGGTGCACGCTTCGGGCGCTTCGCCGCCGAGGGCGGCGCGAAGTTCGTCCTCGGTCACTTCGCCTCGACCTGCTCGCAGGCATCCTGCGGTGTCTGAAAAATGTCTTGAACGAGCACCGTGCTCTCGATGCCGGCCCGCAACATCCAGGTGCCGTCCCGTCCGAGCACCAAGCCGAAGACATCGTCTGTGCGGTTGCCGCTGAATGTCGCCACCGGTTCTTCCGTAGCCACGTCCCAGAAGCGCACCGTTCCGTCGCCGCTGCCGGTCGCGAGGAGGTTCTACTAAGGAGAAACTATCTTACTGGAATTTCGATATAGGCCAGGTCGGGCGCCTGGAAGAAGGCCCGGACGACATCGGGGGTTTCCAGCAGCCGAGCGAACGCCTTCTTGATTCCGTCGCGCAGCTCGTCGAGTGTGCGGGCGGCGACCTTTCCGACATTGTCGTTCTTGACGTTCTTCCAGACCCACTCGTCGGGGTTGAGCTCGGGCGAGTAGGCCGGTAGGTAGAAGAGCTTCAGCCGGCCCTCCGTGGAATCGACGTACTTTCGGGTGGCGGCGGACTTGTGGGCGCCGTGGCCGTCGACGATGAGGAACACCGGGCCGTCGACGTCGTGGAGGAGTTTCCCGCAGAACTCGATGAAGGTCGCCGAGGTGGTGTTCTCGTCGAGGAGGGAGAAGTGCAGCTTTCCCTTCGCGGATATTGCGGAGATCATGTTGACGGACTTCCGGTTGCCGGTGCCCCGCACGACCGGGGTCTGGCCGACCGGCGCCCAGGTGGTGCCCGAGTGGAAGTCGGTGCGTACCGACGCCTCGTCCCCGAAGTAGATCGACGCGCCCGTGGCCTGCGCCTCTGCGTGGATCTTCGGGTAGTCGACCTGCTTCCAGCGGGCGACGTCCTCGTGGTCCTGTTCCCACGCCCGCGTCAGTGGCCGCTGTGGCGACAGCCCCAGCCGGTGCAGGAGCCTGCCGACTCCCTGTCGGGTGTACTCGACCCCGAACTCCCGGCGGATGAGTTCGCGGACCAAGTCCCGGGTCCACAGCGCGAAATCGAAACGCAGCTGCCGCGGGTCCCTTCCCACGACCAGTCTCCACAGCCGCGACATCTGCTCGTCCGAAAGCCGTGGTGTCCGGCCCGGCGCCATCTTCACCTTGAGGGCCTCCGGCCCACCTTCGTTCCGCGCCTGCAGCCAGCCGTATACCGTGGAGACACCCGCCCCGAAGGCCAGCGCCGCATCCTTCGGGTGCATCCCCTTATCAATCGCGCTCAACGCGAGAAGACGCGTGTCCTCCAGGTTGCGCCGGGAGATACGGGAGCCGGGTTCCTTCGACATGCCCCAATTATCCCACACTGCGCCCCGACCATTCCAGTAATCTAATTACCTCTTAGTAACGGCGCTAGATTGCTCGGTCACGGACAATCTGCTCCTGCTATATGTATCTGTCTTCGATGGTCTTAAGTATGTCCTGCCAGACTTCCTCGATCGGTGTCTGAGTACCGTCAAGGCGGACGAGAGACACGGTCTCAGTGTACCCGTCATACCTATCACCACCTGGATGGAGGATGAAATTCCAGCCGTCTCCCCGTGCGCGCCAGGATTCGACGGTTACCTTCTCTACCAGCCTTGCCTCGGCCCCGGTTGCGAACAGGTATGTGGCATATACGACCCAACCTCTCCGTGCATGCTGTTGCAGCCGCGGGGAGCCAACATTGCAGATGCCAACCTTAGCGACCGAGTCGCGTCTCAAGAGGTAGATCAAGGAGGATTCGGTATCACGGAATCCGCTCGTGGCACAGTTGGAGCATCCCCCCTGACCCGCATTGACGATGGTGTCGTAGCGTGGGGTGACGATCTCTCCGCAGCGCATGCACATCGATTTGCAGGGTGCGTGCGAAGATGTGATCTCGACGATCGGCCAATAGCCACGTTCGATCATCTTCTTCATCGCGACCTTCGGGTTTATCGCCTTGCCTTTGCAGAATTTGCAGCCAGAGGAACGAGAGGCCGTTCCTGCATAGTGCGGCGTGATGAACTCGCCGCACTCCATGCAGACGCAGAGCCAGGGGACATTTGTCCCACGGAACGGCGCGACAGGCCATATTCCGTGTGCCATCATCGTCGCCTTGGCTATGCTGGCATCAACCTCACGGCGTCCACAATGCTCGCAGCCACCGTTGCCCTTGTGTACAACCGAGTTGTATCTCGGCGTGACAAATTTTCCACATAACATGCAGACACACAACCAAGGGTCGCTGGTATTGACGAAACCGGCGACCGGCCAGACCCCGCGTTCGATCATCGCATCCTTGGCCGTATCGGGATCAGTGGCGTTGCTCCTTCGCGCGCATTCCTTGCAGCCACCTTGACCGCGACTTACGACGTTGGCATACGTCGGGGAAACAAAGGAGCCGCACTCCATGCAGACGCAGAGCCATGGCGCCAGCGTCCTGTCAAACGGTTCGATCGGCCAGATGCCGCGCCCAATCATCTCTCCCTTTGCTGTAGCCGGATCGAGACGGAGCTGGTCGATCGTCCTCACAGTGCCACATGGTCTGCACCCGCCTGCCCCCTTGTTAACGACATTGTTATATCTCGGCTCGACAAACGTCCCGCAGGCCATACAGACGCACAGCCACTTGTCCTGTGTGTTCGCGAACGGCGTAACCGGCCAGACGCCACGCTCGATCATCCTCTGCTTCGCATCCTCGGGTCTCAAGCGCTTCATGTTGTCCCTCCCTGGTGCGCCGCGACACGTTCAAGTTATAGGAGGATATTCGACTGGAGCCTGTGCCTCGCGGAAGGGTCCTACTGTTTCTTCGATTGCTTGATTATTGGCGATGCGGCTTGCCGTTAGGCCGAGGATTGATCGCGAGCCGGTCTTCCGAGCCAGAAGGATGACGGCCTCGGAATGACCCAGGAGTTCGCTTCAGAAGGATCCTCAGATTTTCCACGGAGTCCAGCAGCGCCTGGTCGGGTCCGTCGGTGAGCTGGAAGCACGGGGCGCCCAACACCCGGCCATCGTCCCAGTCGACGTCTGCGACCCGGTGCAGGCGATGTCCTCGGCGGCGGTGGCATGGCAGGATTTCGTCGAGGGCAGCGCGTCCAAGTCGTAGAGCTGTTTAAGAAGATCGATCTCATTCAGGCACCCCCACCACGGCCCAGCTTCGCCCCAAAGAAAGTCAAAGACGTCCCAACGGATGGGCACCGCGATTTAGCGGGACTGGCCGGACGTAATGCGCCACGGTTGCGCCGGCGGAGTTCGAGACGCCAGAGGTTCGCTACATGCGGCCCTGAGTCCAACAGGCCGGTTCCAGGCCAGTCTGCTTGACCAAGACCCGGCCGCTACTTGATCAGATCATGCCAGGTGTCTGGGAGGCCCTCTGCCGCGAGGCTCACTTGCAGGACGGCCTCCCGCCAGGTCGTGGGCGCATCACCGCCGCCGGTCAGGAGCAGCTTGCGTCGTCCTCCGAACATGACCACGCCCTTCTCCCTGAGCTGCACCAGCTCGGCGCTGAGAACGCGGCTCGCCTCGCGGATCGTCCGCTGCCCCTAGTCGTGTAGTCTCCCGGCTGACCTCGGCCGTGTCCCGTGCCAGGTCAAGGAAGTCGTCGGCAAGGTCGCAGAGCTCAGGGTCGGCTGCTCCGTCGGCGAGGTTCCCGAGCCGGTAAGCCTGGCTACCCTCGATCACCTCCCAGACGTCGCTCCCGGTCACCAGCAGCCGCATGAGTACCAGCGGGGGTTCCTTGGGTCGCGCCGAACTCTGATCAGGTCAGCTCCGAACCTCCCGGCCGCCCATTTCTCATGGTTTTCTTTGATCTTTCTGAGGCGGTCGGCGGGATAGATGCCAGGCTGATCGTCGACGATCTTGTGGTCGTTCGGACAGAGAAGGATCAAGTTGTCGAGCCTGTCGATCGCATCAAGCGGGAGCTGCGCCCCGCGAGGACCGGTGGGCGACTGGGCGACGATGTGGGCCTCGTGCCCGACGACCGACTCTCGGCTGGTCGCGTCGCCGTCCACGACGAGTGGCTTCCTGCACATGGCGCAAGTGTTGTGCGCCCGAGCCCACAGCACCTTCCGGTCATGGTCACTGATCGCTATGGCGAGTATCCTGCACCGCTATGCCAGGGCCGTGGCTCGCGTCCCGGCGAACAGCCTGAACGAGCCGGAGACGGCGAGCCTGACTGCCCGCTGCTGGACCGCTGGCGGCGACCTATCGGCAGCTTGGCCGCCTTCACCGAACGCGCGCCGAGTACATGCTCCGATGACACCAAGATCTTCGGGTTCCTGGGAGCGTTGATGTCAGTCCCGCGGCGTGGTCATTGATGCCTCGCTGGCCCGTCCTGTTGCGTGCTGCACTACGGGCAGATCACGGTCGGCGCGGACGCGGGAACCTCGAATCGCGCACCACACCGCCGCCGGGACCCTCCCCGAGCGCCAGCGGCGCCGTCGCCGGCCGATACACACCATGGCCGTGTCGCAGGGCGGTTCGTCGCCGAGCGTGCGCGGATGCGCGTCACGGCACACCGCGCAGACCGGCTCCGGGGGCGCGGCAACGAGCGTCGGATTCACCTCGGTCGCTGACATGATCCGCCGATAGCTGGAGTGCGGGGTCGGACCGCCACAGACATCACAGTGCAAGTAAAGATCTGACCGGGGCGTAGGGCTCCACGCGTCCCGCGCAATGAAGGCAAGCGCCGCGAAGAACTCGCGCACCGTCATCCCGCGATCTTCCGGCTCACAACCGCGTGAGTTCCGGCTCCTCCACACGACCCATCATGATCTCATCCGATCAACTAGAACTAGCCTGTCGGGTGATCGACCTCATACGCCAACAGCCCGCGGAGACAGCTGGTGGGTCTCGACAACCGCGACCTCCAACCGGCCGAACCGGAAACGCGCTTACCCGGACCGGGAACAGGCAAACGAGGACGAACCGCGCCAGCGCCGGGACAACCCGGCACCAGAACAAGCCATCGGAGGCGACGAAGGGCGACGCCGTGGTCGCCCAGGAACCGTTCCCAGCAGCAATAGAGTGCCCCGACAGCCGATACAGGCCAGAGAGCCTCAAGGGGGCACGCTACCGATGGCCGGTCCCGACCACGCCCAGGACGATCCGCGCACGGAGAGCACGGAAGCCGGCATCCAAGCTGGCGCGGGACCGTCCCGGAAAGCACGACGACAACCCGTCGCCCGCCACATGGTCATCGAGCGGGTCGAGACCATACCCATGACGGCCGAGGAACGGCGAAGAGCAGTCGAGGCGCTCGCCGAGCTGATCCTGCGCTGGGAGCACACCACCGCAGCCGCCACCAACTCGAAGGAACACCCGTAGGGCCGAAGGCCCGGCGCCGCCCCGGCTGACGTTCCGCATCGCCCTCAGCGACATCGCGCCCTCGGTGTCCGCCCGCCGGCGCGCCCTGGCCGGGCCGGTCGCGCCGACATGATCAGAGCGTCTCGCGCCGAGGGTACCGGGGGCGGGTCTCCTGCATCCACTCACGGAACCGCCGGAGCCGCTCCTGGTGATTCGCCTTCCGGGGCTTCGCGGCGTCCGTGCACGGGCGTGCTTCGGGGGCGCCGCACTTCGGGCACGTGACGAGCCTGGCCCGCTCGACGGTCACCGGATCGGAAGCCGTGCCACCGGCACGCCGGTGCCATTCGTCGACCTGGCGGTCGTATTCGGCCAGCGCCTGCTGGTACCGGCCTTCGTGGACGAGGGGCGCGGGTGGTGTGTCCGGCTCCGGCGGTCTCCAGTCCGGATCAAAGGCCGCGAACGAGCCGCATGCTGACCCAGTCCCAGCAGCGGTGACTACCGACAGGAGTCGGCTGCTACGGAGCCAAAGGAGGCTCGAACCACCTGCCCGGCCCGCCGACCTGCAGTTTCGGCGGGCACGAGCACGTCCACAACGTACGAACCAACCTATTTCTGCAGGTCAGGCGGTTCGTCACGCTGCGGGGTGGGGCGGGTGGGGCTCGAACCCACGACCGGAGGATTACGAGTCCGGACGTCACCGTTCGAAGTGGCGCCGTAGCCGGCGATGGCGGTGTCCGAAGAAGGCACGGAGCAGGACCTGGAGCAGGGGGCCCGCGAGCCGCAGGATGACGCGCGGTTCCAGAGTGACCCGATCGGTGACGACAGCCGTGCGGTCGGTTGTGGCCTCGACGGTGCGGTCGTGGACCCATCGCCGCATGCTGAGCATGGTGGATACCTCGTGGAACCGGCGGCCCGGCTCGAGCTCGGTGAGTGTCAGCCGGTCGTAGTCGAACGGTAGGACGCCGAAGAGCCGCAGCCACGCGCGGCCGACGGGCACCCCGACACGGATCGTCTCGATGGAGACCTCACCCACGCCGCGGGGCAGCGACATCGTCATCCAGGGACGCATCTCGTCGTTGATGCCCTCGGGCGTCACGATCCGCCGCCAGACCATATCCGCGGGCGCGAGAACGAGGCTGGTCACCTCGAACGACCACTGGCTCCTCATCGCATTCACCCCAGTCTCGGCAGTTAGCGCCATGGCGGCAACGGGATCGCAGGATGCTACGACAGCCTTTTCGCGATCATTAGGCCCCCGCCGTCGAGGCCGGGTCGACGCGACGCGAGCGAGCGCTCCATCACATTGTTTCGTGCAGGTTTCCGCGCGATGACGAAACCGAGACACCTAGGCCCGCCGCGGGCTAGAATGCGCGCTGTTCCTGATCAGCCGAAGTCAGGCATGGGGGCGCCCATGGACAGCAGGCGCGACATCGTGAGCGAGCGGTTCCCATGCGGCGAGCCCATGCTGGCCACCGTGGTTCGGGCCACGGGGCCGCCCGCCACCCCGGCGACAACCACGCCGTCGCCCTGGAGTGCGCAGGGCGCGACGACGGATTGGTTCGTGCCGCAACCCCCGCCGGCGGACCTGGCTGGTCCGCCCGCACCGCCAGAGACGCCGGCCACCCGCGGGCGGGGCTGGCGGGCGTTGACGGCCGCGGCCGGCGCCGCGGCCCTGGCGACCGCGGTGACCATCAGCGTGCTGCTCGTTCCCGGTGGCCGGACGGCCGAGACACAGGACCCGCCGTCCCAGCTGGTGGCCCGGGCCGCGGGCCCCTGGGTGAACCGCTACACGCTGGCGGGCAGCCGCGCCGACTACCAGTTGACGATCGACGGCGCGCGGTGGCATCTCACCGGTGCGGACTACGTCATGGTCGGGAACCATCGAAACGGAATCCGACAGTCCTGCTCAGGAACCGTCACGGCAGACGCCTACCAGCTGACCTTCACGACCAAGACCGGCACCGCTGAGCCGATCGGTTCCGGCCTGCCTGGCCGCCAGGCCGGCGGCTCGTTCTGCGCCGGCGTCTTCAACGCGGTTCTCTACCCGGCGGGCCAGACACTCGACCTGATCGACCCGAGGTCGGTGCGGACCTACCAGATGCGCCGACCCTGACTCCGCCAGGAAGCCGTCAGGCCGGACGACGGCAAGGACGGTGCGCGGCTTGACGGCGCGACGAAGGGCCTCAGCTCCGCCACGCTCGCCGGAACCGGCCGCGACCTCCTGCTGACGTACAGCTATACCGCCACCACCGCCGGCGTCTACCCGATCTACCTCGTGAGCCACGAGATCGTCCGCACCAGGGGCCTGGACTCCGCCCAGACCGCATTGGTCAAATCGTTCCTGACCTACACCTCCTCCGAGGCTGGCCAGAAGGCGATCGCCGCCCTCGGCTGCGTCTCGGTGCTGCTCCCCCCTGGGGTGAGGGCCTCGCCCGCTCCTGGTACCGGCGTGCGCTGGTGGAGCTCAGCCGCCTGCCACACGTCGAACGCGTCGCGATCCAGACCAACCTCAGCCATCGCGTCGACTGGACGGCCGGCGCGGATCTGTCCCGGCTCGCGTTGTGGGGCACCTACCACCCGAGCCAGGTGCCGTACGAGCGTTTCCTCGGCAGATGCCTTGACCTGGCCGGACGTGGGGTGCGCTACAGCGTCGGCGCGTGGGGCAGCCCGAGCACCTGGACGCCGCGCGCCAGCTGCGCGCCGACCTCCCCGCCGACATTTACCTGTGGGTGAACGCGGCCGAGGGCCGCGCCTACACCGACGCCGAGGCCGCCCACTGGGCGGAGATCGACCCGCTCTTCGCCTACAGCCGCGTGCCACATCCCAGCCGTGGCCTGCCCTGCCGGACCGGGGAGACCGTCGTGTCCGTGGACGGCGAGGGCACAGTCCGGCGCTGCCATTTCGTCCCGACGGTCCTGGGGAACCTCTACGACGGCTCGTTCGGCGTGGCACTGCGCCCCCGGCTGTGCCCCCTGGACGTGTGCGACTGCCACATCGGCTACGTCCACCTGGAACCGCTCGGCCTCTACAGCACCTTCACCGACGGCATCCTCGAACGCATCCCCATCGCCTGGCCGCGCCAGAGCGCGGGCGCTGCCGGGCATGACGGCGGCCGGTGAACCGGGGATTTGTGTTCGCCAAGGGGCGCCCCGTCAGGTTTCCTTCGCCGGCTCACGCGTTCCGCCAACGTGCCCGAGGAGCTATAGCCGATTTCGGACAGAGAGCAGTCATACGCAAGTGCGGAGTCACGGGGTCATCTGTCACCGGCGACGGCCGTCGGCGACACCGGCTGGATCGCTGACGCCGGATGGATCGCTAGAGAGTGAACGTGTACTTTCCTGTGAGGGCGTGGCCGGTGGAGTCCGTGCTCAGCGAGGAGGCCGTGTATGGACAGGATCGACCGGCTGGAGGCGATCGAGGAGATCCGCAACCTCAAGGCCCGCTACTTCCGCTGCATGGACTCCAAGCTCTGGGACGACCTGTCGTCCGTGTTCACGGACGACATGAAGGTCATCACCCCGCGCGGTGACGTGTGGATGGAGGGTGGCGCGAACTACGCCGCGAGCCTCCGATCCAGCCTCACAGCCGCTGTGTCGTGCCACCAGGGCTTCACCGGGGAGATCGAGATCCTCGACGAGCGGCACGCCACCGGCGTGTGGGCCATGCAGGACGTCATCGAATGGGCCGACCGGCACCCGCGCGAGGGCTGGAAAAGCATCCTGGGCCGCGGCCACTACCACGAGACCTACCGCAAGGAGAGGGGCTGCTGGCGAATCGCCACGCTAACCCTGACCCGGCTGCGGCTGGACATCGAGTGGCCGCATGACACGACCATCGGAGCAACCTGTGGGTCTTGATGCCGGCGACGAAGCCTTCCATCACGGTGCGGACCCATACTGGCGCGAAAGCGCGTGGTTCCATTTCTCGGTTCCGGAGCGGAACCTGATCGGGTTCGTCTACTTCTTCTACGACCCGCGCACCGGTGTCCCGGGCGGTGGCCCAGCGGTATGGGACCCCAGCGGCGAAGAGACCTACGACTGTCTCTTCTACGACTGGCGATGGCTCCAACCGACAGTCGAGCACCTCGACTCCACACATGTCGAGCTGCCGAACAGCCTCCGCCACGAGGTCCTCGACCCGATGCGGCGCTACCGGCTGTCCTACTCGAACCTCGGCCTCGAGCTCGACCTCGAGTGGACGGCGCTCATGGAGCCACACGAGATCCGCAGCGATCCTCTGTCGATCGCGAGCGGGGCCCGGCACTTCGACCAGCCCGGCCGGTGCACCGGGTCACTAGTCCTGCACGGCGAGCGCATCGACGTCGGCTGCTTCTCCCTGCGAGACCGGACCTGGGGGCCGCACCGCCCGGGCGCCACGCGGCCTGGCGACTATCTCTGGGCCATCACGTCGCCCGACTCGCACTGGCACGCGATCACTCTCGCCACCGACGAACCCGGGGTCGAGTCCGTCCGCAACGGCTACCTGTTCCGCGACGGAATCCTTGGCGATCTTGTTAGTGGAAGCCGACGCGTACTCGAGCGACGCGGGGACGCGCCGGCCCGTGTCGTGCTGGACGCCGTCGACGAGCATGGACGCGAGCTGCGGGCGATCGGGGAGATCCGGACAGTCCTGCGTTGGTTCGGCTGGCCGGGCCGACTCGCCTACTGGACTCTCACCGACTGGCGCTGGGACGGGCGACAGGGCTGGGGTGAGAACCAGGAGTTCCACCCGCTCGCCCAGGTCCGGGCGCTGCGCGCCGCGGGCCAGAAGGGATCGCCATGAGGCACCGGAACCTGCGCCAAGGCAGTCCGTATCGGTTGATGTCTTGACTGATGTCAGTCCTTCACAGCTACCTGGGACTGGCGCCCCTGTGACGCAGGGGCGCCAGAACCGGTAGCGAACGGTCCGCCAGGCGGGAAATTCCGGTGAAGGTGGCCGCCGAGCGTGGCGTCAGGCCTTGGGCACGAACTTCGTTTGGAAGATCTCCGCGATGCGGACCCACGTGTCCAGGGTTGGCGGGCCGAGGGCCATCACCTCCTGGTGGTCGGCGAAGGCCCGCAGCTCGAAGACGGCCAGCGGCTTCGGGCCGTCCTTCCGGTCCATCGGGAAGGCGCCCATGCCGTAGTACTCCCGCTTGTTCTCATCATCGCCCGGAAAGTCGGCGATCCTGTCCGGCCGCCGGCCTCGCAGCCCAGGGGGCGGCGAGGCGAGGTCCTTCCGGATCCTTGGCTCATCGGGTTGCTGCCCTGGCGCCGACCGCCCGTTGAGGACACTGTCCCACCACGCGCTGATCGTTGGACCGTGCTCGATGAGCTGCCATGTTTCCTGCCGAGTCACCCCGTCTTTGGGCCAGCCGCCGGCGGCGTATTCCGGGATCACCATCTGGGGGTCGGGCGGGTCCGCCCGGTACGCGAATGGGAACAGGAACCTGTCGGGCCAGTCCGTCGGCCACAGGGCGGGGGGAATATGACCCGGCTGCGTCCGGAGGCGGGCCTTCTGGTCTTCCGGGAGAGCGTCGAACATGGCGTGGAAGTCGGTCCGATGCAGCAGCGTGAACGACGACTTCGGCGAGTCGCGGTTGACGAGCACACGGCAGTGGCCGCTGTCAGCCTTATAGAAGGAGAACTCCTTCACCTTGGAGCCAGGGGGGAGATGTTCGAATGTTCTGAGATGTGCGCTGTCCTTGAACGTGAACACTCGGAAGAAGTCGCCGTCCTTGGCGATCAACGGTGTCCCGTCGGGGGCGACGGCGCGGTCGGGCGAGAAGTTCCAGACAGCGGCCAGCAGAAAGATGTGGCACGCGGTCAGGAAGCCGGTCAGCTCCGGGTTTTCCTGGTCGAAGACGAGCCCGCTCTTCGCACGTATTTCGGCCAGGCTCTCGAGGTATTTCGCCCCGGCCGCGCCCTCGCTGTGGAGCACCTCCTCGACGAAACTTCTGAGCTTGGCCAGTGGGACGCCCACCGTGCCCTGCGGCTTCGCGACGAACGTCCTGTCGTTGATCTGGAGCGTGCAGTCCCGCTCCCAAATACCGCCGACGAACGTGTCGCCCTTCTCGAACGTCAGCTTGCCCCAGGTGGCTGGCGACAGTCTCGCCAGCTCGGCGGCGACGTCCCTCGCGAAGCCGACCGCCTCCCGAATCTTGGCGAGCGAGTTGACCGGGGCGGTGACGAACTCCAGCTCGGACAGCGCGCCGCTGAGTGTCTCGTCGCCTTCCAGCGTGAGGAGTTTGCTGCCGTGACGGTACGCGACCTCGCGGTCCTGCACCCCCTTGACGAACACGTTCTTGGATGCCTGCAGCTCGAGACCGAACACGTACGTCCACCCCCTTTTTTTTGGACGATCAGATCCAGTCAGGCACCTTAGTCCGCTGTCATCTCGCTTCGCTCGGTAATGACTGAACCGAGGCGGCGCTGTCGCACCGGCCGAGGTGAGGCCGCGACCGCTAGGTCACGGCGCGTTAGTTCCTCACCGATCCGATGGCCGACTCCCGTCCACCCGGCGAGGCAGGCCACGGTGTCGCCCGCCCTAGCCACGCAGCTCCAGACGGCCGTGCGTCACGACCGGGCTTCCGGCGGAGTTCGCCTCGAAGGCATAGCTGAGCGGGCCCGCCTCGTAGACACCGACGCGCAGGTCTTCGCCGACGAAGGCCGGTGAGGCGAACCGCACCGCCACCCGCCGAACACGGTCCGGGTCGCCACCGGCCACCGCGTCGACGACTTCCTGCGAGCACAGCGCCATCGTGCACAGCCCATGCAGGAACGGCCGGTCAAAACCGCCGCGGCGGGCGGCCGCCGCGTCGAAATGATGATCCGACCAGTCCCCCGACACCTCCGCGTACCGGCGCGGCATGTCGGCGTCCACCGTCACCGTGTACTCCCCCACCGGGCTACGCCGCACGTCGGCGGGAAAGGCGTGGTCGGGCACGGGCGACCCGACCGCTCGGCAGGTGGTGTTCAGGTAGACGGTCGTCCACAACTGCTCGGCGACGACCTCGTCGCGCTCATCCAGCGTCGAGTAGCGCAGCGTGACCAGCGCGTTCCGGCCCGCTGGCCGGGCCCCGAAGCCACGCACCCAGGTCCGCAGCGGCTCGCCGGGGACCAGCGGCCGGTGCAGCACGACATCGTGCTCGCCGTGCACCCCGCCCGACGCGGCCGCCTGCACCTCCTTGCTGACCAGAGCGCCCCGGCCGGCCTCCTGCGCCACCCAGATCTGGGTCACGATCGCGACCGCCGGCACCGCCAGGCCGGCCCGCGTCCGCTCCGACCGGTCACCGGTGGCCGCGGCGTACCGCCCTATCAGGTCGGCGTCCAGCGATCCCGGGAACGGACCCGTCGACTCCTCGACCAGAACTCCAGCGCCGGTCATGTCAGCGCCACTCCATTCCATTCCTCACGCCCGCCCCCCAGGTCGCGGCTTCTGGTGCCGGTCGGCACCGTCGTGCCGACGCCTCAGGTGCGATACAGCAGCTGGTGGATGAGGGTGTCGGCGAGCCAGGATTCGTACTGGTCGATGGTCCAGCGGCGTTCGAGCACGAGGGTGCGGTAGATCTCGGGCAGGACGAGGGCGACGTAGATGTCGAGGGCCCTACTGACGCTGACGCCGGGCGCAAGGTGGGCGGCGATGGCCTCGATGTGCCGGTGGAAGGCACGTTCCCGGTTGCCGGTGATCGTCTGCAGGTCGTGAGCGATGTCCGGATCGGTGCGGGCGGCTTCCTGGTAGATGGCGATCACGTCGTACATGAGTTCGTACTGGCGGCGCTGGATGCGCGCGGCCAGGCGCAGACCCCGCGCCGGGTCGGGCTGTGCGAGCGCCTCGTCGTGGCTGGTGTCGATGTCGAGGGTCGCCGCCACGCCCCAGGCGATCGCCTGCAGGATCTTGGCCTTGGTGCCGAACGCGGAGTAGATCGTCGGTGCGGGGATGTCGGCGGTCTCGGCGATCGCGTTGATCGTGGTCGCGACGTAGCCCTGCGCGGCGAACAGGTTCCGCGCGGCAGCGGCGATCTGTGCCTTGGTGGCCATCGCCTGGCGCTGCCGGTGGCTGGGGCCTTCCTTCTTGACAACCACCTGAGCACGGTACCACTCTACAAATCATAGTCTCGCTATGACGAAGAGTGTGGAGCTATGACTGCTGGAGTGGTCGAGGTACCGGCGCTGATCGTGGGCGGCGGCCCGGCGGGGCTGACCGCATCGCTGCTGCTGTCCCGTCACGGCGTCGAGTCGCTGTTGGTGGACAAGAGGGACACCGCGTCGCCGCTGCCGAGGGCGCGCGGGGTCCATGCCCGGGCAATGGAGATCATGCGGGTGTGCGGCGTCGAGCCGGACCTGCGCGCGGTGGAGCTCCCGATCACGCCGGGTGCACAGTGGCGGACGGGGCTTGCCGGCCCGGCCATCCGCGAAGATGTCCCGTCCTCCGCGGTCGCGGCCGAGGTCAGCCCGTGTGAGGGCCTGTCCGTCTCGCAGGACGTGTTCGAGTCCGTGCTACTGGAACATGCATGCGGCTACGACACCGCCCGACTTCGCCGCGGCGTCCGGTTGGAGTCGTTCGAGACATCCGCCGCCGGCGTGCGGGCAACCCTGCTTGACCTGGCATCCGGGCAGCACAGCCACGTCCGGGCCCGGTGGCTGATCGCCGCCGACGGCGCTCGCAGCGCGATACGCGAGCGGCTCGGTGTCGCCATGCTCGGCCCGCACGACCTGGGCCGGCAGCAGATGATCGCTTTCCGGGCCGACCTGACGCCGTACACCGGCGAGCACCCGCGAGGGATCTACTTCCTCACCGGCACCAACGCGGCGCTGATCTGGACCCACTCCGACCACCGCTGGGTCATCAGCGTTCCGGACACCGGCGACATATCCGATCCGGCGGCGGCCGTGCTCGGCGTGCTCGGCGTGCCGGACCTGCCGGTCGAGATAGTCGGCTCGAGCCGGTGGACCGCCGCCGCGCAGAGCGCGGCGCGTTACGCCGACGGCCCGGTATTCCTGCTCGGCGACGCCGCGCACCGGTTCCCACCCGCCGGTGCCACCGGCGTGAGCACCGCGATGCACGACGCCCACAACCTCGCCTGGAAGATCGCCTCTGTCGTGCACGGCCACGCACCCGCGAGGCTGCTGGACAGCTACCGATCCGAACGCGAACCGGTCGGCTGCCGTAACGCCGACGAGACCGGTACCGCCTGGTCGAGGGTCTTCGGCAGCG
Source organism: Pseudofrankia coriaricola (assembly GCF_032027725.1). Taxonomy (NCBI): domain Bacteria; kingdom Bacillati; phylum Actinomycetota; class Actinomycetes; order Frankiales; family Frankiaceae; genus Pseudofrankia; species Pseudofrankia coriaricola. The sequence continues at coordinate 41,186 of NZ_JASNFO010000052.1, forward strand.
GCGCGGCGCCCTTCGCCGGTCGCAGCCTCGCCCAGATCGACATGGGCTACCAGTACCAGTCACCGGTCATCACCGCGGATGGCAGCCCACACGCCGACCCGCCCGGCGCGGACTACCGCCCCAGCGCCACCCCCGGCTGCCGCGCGCCACACCTGTGGATCGACACCTCGGCGGGGCGCCGATCGACGATCGACCTGTTCGACCGTGACCACGTCCTGCTCACCGCGCCGCCCGGCGAATCGTGGCGGACAGCCGCCGACACCGCCGCTCGAGCCCTCGGCGTACCCGTCGTCAGCCATGTGATCCGCGAACCCGGCTGGCCCGACCAGTACGGCGTCTCGGCCGCCGGCGCGGTCCTGGTCCGCCCCGACGGACACGTCGCCTGGCGGCAGGCCACCCAGCCCACCTCCGGCGAGCTCGCCCACGGCCAGCTGCTCGCCGGGCTGAGAACCAGCACCGCGGCCTGACCCTGGAGGCCCCGCTGGGTACGACAGCGCCCTGGTTACAGGTCGAGCACTATCTCGCCATCCGGGTGAGAGCAGCGGATCAGCACCTCGCCGGGGGCCGGCGGCTCCAGGGGGTGGGTGCGTACCGCACGGATCCGGTCAGCAGCAGCGTCACACAGGTGTGGCAGACGCCGGTGCGGCAGGACCAGCGGGTCGGGACGTCGCAGGCGTCCGCCAGCTCGATGATGCTGCGCCGCTCATCCGACCAGGGCACCGACAGCCCGCTGCGCGCTGGGCCGCCAGGACTACCGCGGCTTGCGCCCCACGCCGAGATCAAAGGCGCGGTCGCGAGATCAAGGCGGCCGCTCGCAACGTTCGCGAGATGCTCCTCGATCTCCGTCTCGGTCGCCAGGCCCGCGGCAAGCAGACGTCCCCGTATCTGTTGCACAGTCGCGATCTCCAACACCGAGCACGCCGGCGACGTCACCGGGAAGAACGCGTCGGCCCGCACCGCGTCAAGCCCCGCCCCACGCAGCAGCCGCGGCAGCGTCCGCCCGAACGCCAGCTCCGCACCCCGACCAGCCATCAGCGTCCGGAACCCCTGACGCAGCCGGTTCGCCAACTCCTGCGCCGGCCCGTACTCGTCCAGGCAGACAAGCGGCTGCAACGCGGGGTCGGCGTCCTCGATGACCAGCCAGCCACCCGGGCGCAGCGCTCGCACCATCGAGGCAAGCGCCTCGACCCGCCGAGGCACATGCGTCAGCAGCAGCCGGGCATGCACCAGATCGAATCCACCCGCGGGCGGCGGCTTCACCGTGACCGGCCGCCACGCCGGCCCGGACAGCACCCCGTACGCCCTGGGCTCTCCTCGTCTGCTCCTCCTCGCCCGTCGCTGACCCACACCACCGTCGGCTGTGCGAGACACCCCGTCCCGCACAGCCGGCACCTCTCACGGCCCCCACACGAGCCGGAGAGATCCAGCGGGTGGTGAGCTGGGACCGGCGGGAGCCATCGAGATGCGGGCCGCCGATGTCGGCGCGACAGACCCGCGCTCGGCGATGCGTTCTACCTGCGCTTTTGCCGTCGCGGGCGGGATCAGGCCCGAGATCAGGCCGTGAGATGACCGTCGTGTTACATGTCACATTGCCGGACATTCCGCGGATACCTGCCGGAAAACTGTGCTGGGTTCCTTCGTGACGTTGAATTTCCGGACGGCGCGTCGTGTGGACGGTTGATGGAGGGATTTCCGTGACCAGGCCCGAGAGCGTCATTGACGACGTCGCGACGGCCACGGCGGCCGAGGCTGTCGTTAACACCGGGCTCTACCCGCTGTTCGCGCCACCGGGCAGCACAGCCTGGAATGAGCTCGTCCGGGGTGTCCGGCTCGAGCTGGCCGAGTCCGGATGTTGTGTGCTTCCGGCATTCGTCAGACCGAAGGCGCTGGAACGGCTGCGCGCCCAATGCGCCGCGCTGGCCCCGCTGGCCTACTACGGCGGCGAGACGGTGAACGCGTACAACATCGCGCCGGAGACGCCGCTGCCGCCAGGACATCCCGGGCGGGTCAGCATGCCGCGGGGCAACGCGTTCGTCGCCCGGGACCGCATCCCAGCCGACCACGCCGTCCAGCGGCTCTACACCAGCATCGCGTTCCAGACGTTCGTCGCGGCCTGTTTCGAACTGCCGGCAGTGCACGAACTGGCGGACCCGCTGGCGGGGCTGTGCGTTAACATCGTCGCTCCCGGGCGGGAACATCCCTGGCATTTCGACACCAACGAGTTCGCGGTGAGTCTGCTGACCCAGGAGGCCGACGGCGGCGAGTTCGAGTACTGCCCGGGGATCCGGTCCGCGGCCGAGGAGAACGTCGAGGACGTCGCGGCCGTGCTGGCCAGTAGAGGCGACAGGTTCGTCCGGCGGCTGCGCCTGCGGCCCGGCGACCTCCAGCTCTTCCTCGGTCGCTACTCCCTGCACCGGGTGAGCCAGGTGACCGGCCCGGTCCAGCGGCACAGCGTGATCTTTGCCTACAGTGCGCGGCCGGGCGTGGTCGGCAGCCTGTCCCGGACCAGGCAGCTGTTCGGCCGGGTGCTGCCGGAACACCGGGAGGCGGCCGAGCGGCCTGTCCGGATGGACGCGCTGCTCGACTGACCGCCGTGCACATCGCACCCCGGGGTCCGCCGACACGGACGCGCCTCGCCACCGATGACCGTCGGCTGACCGTCGGCCTCCGACGAGCGCTCCAGCCCGCCCAGTCCCGACCGAGCATTCCGGACCGATGCGCACCCTGATCGCCCAGCCGCTGGGCGTATCGAGAGGAGCACCGACCATGGATTTCGACGCCGCTGGAAAGGTTTCACTCGGGCATGTCTACGACCAGCCCGACCCGCGTTCCTACTTCCGTACACTGGGCGCACTCGGCTACCGGCTGCCTCAGCTGGCCAAGCCGTACTTCTCCAAAATCATCGACGAGTGCCAGGAAAGCCGCCCGGACAGGCGGCTGCGAGTGCTCGATGTCGGTTGCTCCTATGGCGTCAACGCGGCGCTGCTGAAACTCGACGTCGCCATGGACGAGCTGTACGACCGTTACGCGGGCGAGATCGGGCGGGCCGTCGGCGATCCAGGCGGCGGCCACCAGGATCGTGACCGTGGATCCGTCGGTGGCCAATTGACCGCGGCGCCCACGGCGACCGAGGCGACTGGGACGACCGGCCTCGCGGCTGACCCGCGAACCCGGGCGACGCTGGTGGCCAGCGACCGGGCACTGACCACGGCCCGCGGCGGCGCCACCGACATCGAGGTGATCGGTCTCGATGCGTCCGGTCCCGCGCTCGCCTACGCTCTCGACGCCGGTTTTCTCGACGACGCGCTGCACGCGGACCTGGAGTCCCGCGAGCCCACGGAACCGGAGCGGGCCCGCCTAGCCGGCGTGGATCTGGTCATCTCCACCGGCTGCCTCGGTTACGTCACCGGCCGGACTCTCACCCGGATCGTCACGGCGGCTACCAGCTCGGACGCGGCTGCCGAGCCAGACGCGGCGGCGGGCGGCGGCGGGCCGGGTCTGCCCTGGATGGCTCACTTCACGCTGCGCATGTTCCCGTTCGACCCGATTGCCGAGACTCTTGCCGGTTTTGGCTACCAGACGGTGGCCGTGGACCGGTTGTTCGAGCAGCGCCGGTTCGCCTCGCCGCAGGAACGGGACCAGGTGCTGGCGACCCTCGCGGGGGTTGGGGTGGATCCACGCCGGCTGGAGGCCGACGGATGGCTGTACGCCCAGCTGTTCATCTCCCGTCCGCCCGAATCCCTCTGAACACCCAATCGCTATGAGAACGTCACGGGCGGGGCGCGGCAACCGCCGGGATGACGCCCCGGCGTCATGATCGGCTGGGGCGCGGGCTTCGACCGCCCGGCCGGACAACGCACCCGCGTCGTCCGGCTCTGAGCCCGCCGCCCGGTTCCGCGCCCCTACCAGCACCCGTCGCCACGGCCCACCCTCCACGACCAGGACGAGGAAGACGACCAGGATGACCGTCCAGACCGGCCGCGAGGCCGCCACGACCGCGGCCGCGCCCACGAACGCAGGCCCGTCCACGAACGCGGCCCCGTCCACGACCGAGACGGTGCCCGCCGTGCGCACCTTCGACAACGAGGAAAGTCTGCCTCGGGTCCCGCTGCCCGACCTTGCGGACAGCTGCGCGCGGTTTCTGGACTGGTGTGCCCCGCTGCTCACCACCGAGCAGCTCGCCGCGACCGAGGCGGCCGTGAACGACTTCCTCGCGCCCGACGGCCCGGGGCGGCCACTGCACGCCGAACTGGCCCGGTTCAACGCGAGCGACGGTGTGCACAGCTGGCTCGACGAGTTCTGGCCCGCCCGCTACCTGGGCCGGCGGGACCGGATCGCGCTGAACGCCAACTTCTTCTTCCTGTTCCGGGACGCCGTTCCCCCGCCCGCCACCCCGACACCGCCCGGTGGCCCGCAGGCCGAGCGGGCCGCGGGCCTGATCGCCGCCGCGCTCGACTACAAGATCCGGCTGGACGCGGAGAGCATCCCGCCGCTGCTGCGGCGCGGCCAGCCGCAGTCGATGGTGCAGAACCGGTTCCTGTTTTCCACCACCCGCATCCCCGGCCAGGGGCAGGACACCGTCCGGGTGCCGTACAGCGCCGCGTGGCCGGGCCCGTCGGACGCCCGCCACGTCGTGGTGTTCCGGCATGGCCAGATGTTCCGGATGGACGTGCTCGGCCCGGACGGCACCCCGCACACCCTCCCGGAGCTCGCCGCCGGGCTTGCCGCCGTCCTCGCCGCCGCCGGTCCGGCGCCGGCGCCGGACGACGTCGCGGTCGGGCACCTCACCACCAAGGCCCGCGCGGCGTGGGCGGAGAGCCGGGCAGAGCTGCTCGCCCACGATCCAGCGAACGCGGCCGCGCTGGACGAGATCGAGCGGGCGCTGTTCTGCGTCTGTCTCGACCATGTCGTCCCGCCGGACACCCTCGCCACCTGCGACCAGCTGCTGTACGGCAGCGCCGCTGGCCGCTGGTACGACAAATCGGTCTCGTTCGTCGTCTTCCCGAACGGCCGCGCCGGGATCAACATCGAGCACTGCGGGCTGGATGGCACCACCGTTCTGAGCTTCGTCGACGAGCTGCTCGCCGCGCCGCCCGCCGAGCTGTCCGCCCGCTCGGGGGCCCGAGCGCACGGCCGCCCGGCGGTGCGCCCTGTCTCCTTCGTCCTGGACGCGACGCTGCGGGCGGATGTCCAGGCGGCGGCGGAGTCGTTCGCCGAGTTCGGCGAGGAAACCGTGGCGGTGACGCTGTCGTTCCCCGAGCACGGCGCTGACCGGTCCAAGACGCTGCGGATCTCACCGGACGCACTCGTGCAGCTGGCCTACCAGCTCGCGCACTATCGGGCGAGGGGCCGGACCGGCGCGACATACGAGTCGATCGCCACCCGCCAGTGGCGGTACGGGCGCACCGAGGCGATGCGAGTCGTCACCCCGGAGGTGCTGACCTTCGTCGCGACGATGGACGATCCGGCCGCCGATCCGGCCACTCGCCGGGCGGCGCTGCGCGCGGCGGCCGACGCCCACGTGCGGCGGGCCGGCGAGTGCCAGCGCGGGGACGCTCCCGAACAGCACCTGTGGGAGCTTGCCTTCATCCAGCGCCGCCGGGGAGCCGAGCTCGGTGTGCCCACCTCGTCGCCGCTGTACGAGTCGCCGGGCTGGCTGGTGATGCGGGACGACTACCTGAGCACCAGCTCAGCCCCGTCAGCGAACATCGAGCACTTCGGCTTCGGCTCGACCAGCGGGAAATGCATCGGCATCGCCTACGTGCTGCTGCCGGACCGGCTGAACATCTACCTGAGCACCCCGCGCCCGGTGGCTGCCGGTATGCACGCCTTCGCCGACCGGCTGCGCGACGCCCTCGGCGAACTCGACGACCTGCTCACCCTGGACCCCGCCGGCTCCTGAGCGGCACGAGAGCGGGCCGACCCGGCGGAAGCCCGCGGCCTGCTGGCACTGCTGCACCGAGCGACAAACCTTCCAACGGCGTTGGCGGGCGGCCGTTCCACCTTCGGGAGCGCCCAGGCCCGGAAGGCGACGTTGCCTGGCATGGCGCGGACCTGGTCACGCTCACCGTCGAGCTGGGCGAGGGCAGCCGGCCGGTCGGTGGCTGCGGTACTGAAGTCGAGTTCGACCATTGGGACGTGAACCTGGGGGACCTGACCAATACGCCAACGCCCTGCGGCGCCAGCATCAGCTTCTTGTCGGCCGATGATGTCGAGGGCGTCAGTAATCATGGAGATGGCTGACCAGGAGGGTCGCGATGCGGTCCATGTCGGCGGCGGGGACCCGGCGTTGCTCTGGTTCGCGCAGATATGCGAACACGTCCGGACCGCGCTCGGGCGGGGACAGGTCGGGGGCCCGCGGGATGACGTGGACGTGCAGATGCTCGAAGCCCGCGGCCTCGCCGAAGCAGGCGACATAGGTCTTCTGGCAGCCGAGCACCGTGGCGAGTGCGTTGCTCAGCCGCCAGGTCACCAGTCCCAGTTCCGCCGCCTCGGCAGGCGTGAGGTCCGCGACCGACAGGACGTGGCGGCGGGCGACGACGACGAGCCAGCCGGGCATGGCAGTTGTGAACGCGTGCGCCACCCGCCAACCGTCACCGAGAAGGATCCGCTCTCTGGGCGGGAGACTCGCCGACTCGACCTCATTCTGCGCGCAGGAAAAACAGCCAGTCCCGGACGGCTCCCCGTCAACCATGAGATCGACGCTACCGGCGCGGGCGGATTCCGCCCAGCAACGGATCAGGGACCAGAAGTCGACTATCCGATCGCCGGGGGCAGGGGACGCCACGGATCTTCCGGAGGCTACGGCGCATCGAGATGTGCAGTGATTCCGAGCGCCCATGCCACCCACCTCATACGACACGTCCAGCCCGGCGACCGTCGCCGCACCCTCACCCAACCCGCTGGCCAGCTCCACCCGCCACCGCAACCGCGACTGCCGCGCCTCCGCCTCAGCCACCAGCGCCGGCGAGACCCCCTGAGAGCCAGGCTCGAGCCCGGTCATCCGTCAATCCATTCACGATGGTGTTGAAGCCTCTGGTGAGCCTCGCAGCCTTCCGGAATCCGACAGATCTCGACCACCGCTCCCATCTCGTCAGACTTGCTCCGGGGCATGGTCAGCCGCTCCGCACCGCACCGCCCCAGCCGAATAGCGGGTTCTGTCGCGTCGTGTCGCGCGGTGATGGCACTCAGTCGGTGGACTAGTACCTGAGCCGGCGAACGGAGATCGCGGTGAGGATGCGGACCGCGATGACGACAAGCAGCGCGAGGGCCCGAGTGGTAAGCCCGACAGGTCCGGAGGTCACGACGCCGACAGTGCCGAGAATGCCCACGACGGCAAGGCCGGCGACCACGACGCTGAGGATCGCGTCCCGGCTGACCAGATACCAGAGATGCCGCCGCAGGGGTGCGGTGAGCTGGCGCAGCCACCAGGTCAGGTAACCCAGAGCCAGGGCCTCGGTGACGATCCAGATGATCGCGAAAGGGAGCTGGACCCGGCCCATGGCCTCGCCGACGATGGTCAGGGACCTGGCGACCAGAATGGTGAAGACGAAGACCGCGAGGCAGGTCCGCGAGACGATGGCGTGGACGGTCACGCGCAGGTTGTGCTGCGCGACCGTGTCTTGAGGGTTGGCGGCGGCGGCTCGGATAAGCCCTTCGCCGGCCTGGCGGAGATTGTTGGTCCGGAGGTCCAGGACGGCGAGGTTGTTCCGGGCGGCGGCGTCGCCGGGTTCCACCCGGAGCGCCTCCTCGAAGGCCGACCGCGCACGGACGGGATCACGCTCCATGAGGAGCCTGCCGTAGACGACATGCGGCGCGGATTCGTGAGGAGCCAGTCGCAGCGCCTCGGTCGCGGCGTGGAGTGCCTGGTGTTCCGAGGCCAGGGCGTGGGCGGTGTCGGCGAGCTGGATCCAGGCCTGCCAGCGGTGTGGCGCCAGGATGGTGGCGCGCTGGGCGGCGTCCCGGGCAAACCAGTACTGCCCGAGCTTCTCGTAGGCAAGGCTGGCCAGCCGGTGACCCCACTCCTCCTCAGGGCTGACCGCGATGGCCCGCTGGGCCGTCTGGAGCGCGCTCGCGTGCTCGCCCAGGCCCAGCAGTGTCTGGGCGAGCAGGCACAGCACCCGCGGGTCGTCCGGCTGTTCGCCAAGCAGCGCCGCGGCACGAGCCCGAGCGTCCGCGAACCGGCGGACGTCGAGCAGGTTCTCGATCGCCCCTACGGCGGCGGCACGGTCGAGGCCGGTGGCCTCGCCGGATGAAGGAGGGGAGGTCACAGCCGCCTGATCTTCTTGAGGTAGGCGCGGAGGTCGGAGTAGGTGCCGTCGTCGTCGGCGAACAGGACGACGTTGCGGGCGATGTCGAACCAGGGGCCCATCGAGGGGCGCACCTCGGTGATGGCCGCCTGCAGGTCGGGCATGCCGACCAGGCGGGCCTGGCCGGTGCTGACGCTGTCCAGGAGCGCGCGCTCAACCGCTGTCTCGCAGATGTGGGCGATGTCGGCTCCGGAGTACCCGTCGGTGGCCTTGGCCAGCCGGCCCAGGTCGATGCCCCCGACGGGCCGCTGCGCGAGGTGATGCCGGAAGATCGCCTCCCGGGCGGCCTGGTCCGGTGGCAGGACCAGCAGGGTGCGGTCCAGCCGCCCCGGGCGCCGCAGGGCCGAGTCCACGTCCCAGGGGTGGTTCGTCGCCGCCAGGACGAACACGCCCTCGTTGAGGCCGTCCACTCCGTCCAGCTCCGCGAGCAACTGGGTGACGGCCCCCCGCGTGGCTGACTGGCGGGTCTGCGAACGCTTCTGGCCCAGCGCGTCCACCTCGTCCAGGAAGACCACGCATGGGGCTTCCCGCCGGGCCAGCTGGAACAGTTCGTGGACGTTGCGCTCGCTCGAGCCCACCCACATGTCCAACACGTCGGCCAGCCCCACCGACAGGAACTTCGCCCCCAGTTCTCCGGCCACGGCCCGGGCCACGAAGGTCTTGCCGCAGCCGGGCGGCCCGTACAGCAGCAGCCCACCCCGCAGGCTCTTGCCATACATCCGCCGCAGTTCGGGGTTGCGCATCGGCGCCAGGAACGCCTGTTCCAGCCGCTTCTTGACCTGCGCCATCCCGCCGACGTCCGCCAGCGTCACCCCGGCGCCGACCACGTCCCACGCGTCGCCGGGGCCCGGCGCTCCCGGCGACGCCTCGACCGGCTCGGCGCCGACGAACGCCGGCGGGACGACGCCGTCGACATCGCGTTCCGCGGCGCCCCAGTCGAAGTCGTCCCGCGCCGGCGGACCGGCGACGGGGACCTCGGCCTCCGGCTCCGACGAGCCGGTGGACGGCCGCGCATGTGTCGGGCTGACAGGGCTGACCGGCGCGCCGGCCGCGGCTCCGGACGAGGCATGGGTCTGCGCGCTCGGTCCGGGCGTCGGGGTCGGCTCGAGAGCCCGGACCATGAGCTCCCGGGCCTGCGCATTGTCAGGTGCCCGCCGCAGCGCCTCCGCGCACACGGCCACCGACTCGTCCCCCAGGCCCTGCAGCAACAGGTGTTCGGCGAGGAGGAGCCGCAGCGGCAGATCGTCCGGCATCGCTGCGACCGCGCGCCGAAGGCTGTCGAGAAGAGGGTCAGCCCCACCTTCCCCGCCAGGAGGGATCATCACAGACCGCATCGTAGGCCCAGACACTGCACAAACGGGACGCGGCCGTGAGCTTGGCCCCCTGGCACAGGCGCCTCCCCTTGGAATGGGGCCGCGACACCTTCACCAACCTGACCGTGTTCCTCCGAGACGCCGCCACCGGCGGGGACGCGGTGCTGACCTGGATCGACTGACCAGGACGTCCGGACCGGGCGCGGGCTGGTCGGTGGCCACGTCCCGCTATGAGCCCCGCGTCGGGGAGATCTCCCCCGATGGGTTTCTCTCGACGGCGGCCAGCGCGTCGCGGGCGCCCTGGGTCGGCGCGATGTTGACGAGTGCCCGGTAGAGCCGGAGCAGGGCGTCCTGGTCGGTCGTGCCGGTACGTCGGCGGTCGGCATGGACTGACTGGATCGCGGCCTCGATCTGGAACCGGCCGAGAGGGGACCCGAGCGCGTGGGCCCGGCGCAGGTAGGCCTCGCCCTCGCGGATGAGGGCCGTGTCCCAGCGCTCGGGATCCTGCTGCGCGAAAGGCACGAACACGTCGCCAGGCCAACGCGCGGGGGCGCGGGACGACGAGAGCGCGATGAGCGCGGCGAGCCCCCACGCCTCGGGCTCGACTTTGAGCAGCGCCGCGACAGTGACGGCGAGATAGAGCGACTCCGCCGCGAGCGACTCGTGCGGCGCGACACGGGCGTCGGGAGAGCCGAGCGACTCCCAGTCGATCGTGTAGGCACCGTAGATCGCCTCGAGGACGAAGCCGAGCCGTTCGGGCAGGTCGGCACGGGTCGGGACGGTGAACGGAATGCCGGCGGCGCGGATGCGGCGCTTCGCCCGGACCAGACGCTGCGCCATCGTCGCCGAAGGCACACGGAACGCGGCGGCGATGCTGGCCGCGTCGAAGCCGAGCACGGTCTGGAGCATGAGGGGGGTCCGCACCTCGGGCGCGATCGCGGGGTGGGCGCAGGCGAACAGGAGCTCCAGGCGCTTGTCGGGGATCGCATCCGGATCGACGGCGGCGAGCGGGTCGATCGCGACGGCCGCGACGGTATCGGCGTCGGAGGCCATGGGAAGAGGCGCCGACATGCGGTGGGCAGCCGACTTGAGCACGTCGCGCTGACGGTTGCGGGCGACGGTGAGCAGCCACCCTCCGGGGTTGCCGGGGATGCCCGAGGCCGGCCAGGTGCGCAGCGCCTGCTCGAAGGCGTCGGCGAGCGCGTCCTGCGCGAGGGCGATGTCCCGGGTCGGTGCGGCGAGCAGGGCGAGCAGCCGGCCGTACGAGGTCCGCGCCGCGCCCTCGGCGGCGGCGCGGACCTCGTCGGGGACGCGCGCGGGCAGGTCGGTCACCGCCTCGATGTCCACGCGCCGTCCTGCCAGTGGGTCATGCCCGGCCGTACCTCGACCGGCCCCCACGCGACCGAGGGCGCCCGCTTCGCCCACCCCAGCGCCGCGTCCAGGTCGGCGACGTCGATCACGAACGTGCCGGCGAGCTGTTCCTTGGTGTCGGCGAACGGGCCATCCTGCACGCGGAACTCGCCGTCGACGCTGCGCACGGTCGTGGTGGCCGACGAGTCGCCGAGCACCTCGGCGGAGATAAGAACGCCCGCCGCGTCAAGGTCGGCGGCGTACTTCTGGAAGGCGGCCATACCGTCCTGAACGGCGGCCTCGTCGAGCTCGCCCGTCGCCATCAGCTCCCGGTAGTGCAGCAGGATCGTGTAGCGCATGAGACGTCCTCTCGGATCGGTTCGACGCTGACACAGCATTGACGAGTGAGGCCGGAGCAGATCGACAGGTCAGGACTGGAGGACGACCGAGCCGCCCACACCCGGCACGCTCGGGTGCGTTCTCGGTCGCGGAGGCCGGCCCGGTTCCCATTCCAGCGCCCTCCGCGGGGCGCCGGCCGTCACCGGAAGGCGCCGCGGCACTCCGGCGTCCGGGAGAGCCCGCTAGGCCCAGCCCGTCGTCACTGTGCCAACACCCACCCGCTAAGGTTCGCGGATGTCGAGGTCGACGTCAACGTCGATAGCTAGTCGGGGAGCAAGAGCCGCCATGGACCACGCTTCGTCGAGACCGTCGCCGGCCCCAGGCAGGCGCGTGCCCGAGTGGGCCGTCGTCTCACGACGTGCCCTCGAGCCCTGACAAATACCGAAGAGAAACGACCCGGAGATCAACGTGCCTAGTCGGTACAAAGTCCAAGGCCATTGCCCCCGCGCCCGGTCCGCCGCGCGAGGGCCACTCGCCCTGAGCCGGGGGTGACGGGATGCTTGACAAGCAGAATGATCCCCGAAATGGCGGCTGGCCCGCATGGCGCCTCCGCCGGCGACCACACCATGATCGGCCGTCCTCCCGCCCATGGGACGCGGTGCCCGGTCCCGCCGCCCATGCCGGGCCTCGGCGCGGCGTGGCGCGGCCCGCGGCATTCGTCGCTGCCCTGGTCACAGCGCTGGCCGCGGGCTGTTCGGCGTCCGGCGGCGCGGGCGACAACCCGGTCGCCGGCTGCGGCACCCCCGGGTACAGCGGCAACGAGATCCGGCTGGGCTTCGTCTATCCCGGCAGTGGCGCGGGCTCCACGTCCTTGAGCGCCGCCAGGGGCGGGTTCGTCGCGCGGATCGAGGAGGCGAACGCGGCCGGCGGGATCCACGGCCGCAAGCTGATCTACACCTGGCGCGACGACACCAGTACGCCCGCCCAGAACCTCGAGGTCGTCCGCGACCTCGTCGAGAACCAGAAGGTCTTCGGACTCGTCGAGGCATCCATCGCCGCCGCCCAGGGCGCAGGCTACCTGCGTGACCACAGCATCCCGGCAACGGGAATACCAGCCGAGACCTTCTGGGCGGACCACGGCTACCGCAACATGTTCGCCTACACATACCTGTTCGGCGACGGCCCGTCCGTCTCGACCTTCGGCGACTTCGCGAAGGCCCAGGGCGGCACCAAGGCAGCTGTCATCCAGAACGACGTCACCGCCGCCGGAAACGACATCGGATCGAAGATCGGCACCAGCCTGACGGCGGCCGGGATCCCGCTCGTGCCCGGCCGCTTCACCTACAACCCGAACTTCACCAACCCGGTCCAGCTGGGCCAGCAGCTGAAGCAGGCCGGGGCCGATGTCGTGACCGCGGCATTCGCCGGCACCGACCTGGCCGAGGTCGTCCGCGGCATCCACGAAGCCGGCGCACCGGTGAAGGTCATCCTTGCGCCCAGCGGCTACGACAAGTCACTGCTCAAGACGTACGGCCAGACACTCGGCGGGCTGACCGCCGCCGTCAACTACATCCCGTTCGAGATCGGCGGCCCCGCCCACCAGAAGTACCTCCAGGCGATAAGCAGCTACGCCCCCGAAATCCAGCCACCCGACCAGGAGCTGGCCCTCGTCACCTACATCCTCACTGACCTGTTCCTCTACGGCCTCGACAAAGCCGGCGCCTGTCCCACCCGCGCCCAGTACATCGACGCCCTGCGAGCCAGCACATACGACGCCGGCGGCCTGCTGCCGGGCCCCGTCGACATGACCAAGGACTGGGGCCAGATCGCCACCTGCTACACCTTCATGCGGGTCAACGACGCCGGTACCGGTTACGACCTCGTCCCCGGCCCCACCGGCCGCGACCGCTGGTGCGGCCACCGGCTCGACCAGTAGTCCGCCAACCTGAACCGGCCGTGGGCCCAGCGGCCCGCGGCCGGTTCACGGGGCTTCGGGCTTCGGCGGCCCTGGCGTGGTCTCCGGCGGGGGGATTGACCACTGGTCAGGTGGTGGAGAGGGCCAGGACCTGCAGCGCGTTGTCGTGGGAGATCTTCCGGACGTCGTCCTCGGGCAGGCCCGCGAGCGACTCGGTGACGAAGTCGACCGGCCGGGCGACACCCTCCGCATGCGGCCAGTCGGAACCCAACAACAACCGGTCGACCCGCACGTCAGCGAGCAGGTCCTCCACCTTGTCCTCCCAGAACGGCGTCACCCAGACATGCTCCCCGAACACCTCGCGAGGATGCTCCCTGAAATAGCCGGGACTGCGGCCAGCCACATCATCGAGCCGATGCAACAGATCAGGAATCCAACCCGCACCGTTCTCGACACTCGCCATCCGCAACCCCGGGAAACGCTCGAACACCAGATGACACAACGCCGCACCGTAGAAGTCCGCGACCGCCCGACCCTTCGTCAACACCCCCCGCAACGGCGACCGCAGAACCGACTGCTCCTCCCGCCCCGGCTCCCACATCCGCACCAACGCGTCATAACCATCAACCCCGGCATGCGTCGCCACCACGACACCCGCCTCCTCCGCCAGCCCCCAGAACCCGTCATACACCGCGTCGAACGGCGACCGGTAACCCCCCGCCACCGGCACCGGCGCGTTACGCACGTTCACCGCGACAGCACCGCCATCAAGCACCACCCGCAACTCGGCCACGGCGGCGGCCGGATCCAGCAACGGTATGTAGGGCACCGCGTACAACCGGCCCTGATACCGATAGCCCCAGTCCTCCGCCAGCCACCGGTTGAAACCATGAAAAACCTTCGCCGCCGCGTCCGGATCGTCCCTGAGCGCCTCCTCCAGACCGACGCCAAGCGTCGGGAACAGCAGGCTGCCCGAGACCCGCTGCCCGTCCAGAGCCCGCACCCTCGCGTCCCGGTCCCGGTACTCCGCCCGGATCGGCTCCAGCACCCCGAACGCCTCCCGGATACCCCTACGCTCCGGATTCCCCCGATACCACGCATACAGCGCCCCGGGGCGCGCCACCGGGTCGAACGTCGGGTTCGCGATGTAGCTGTTGACCCTGCCCCCGACGATCAGCCGACTACGCCCATCGACCTCCGCCCAGCGCACACCCCGACCACCCAACGAACGGTCCTGATACCGGGTGAACGCATCACGCGCCTCGTAGTAGTGACTGTCAAAGTCAAAGATCCACGCGTCCCGTACATCCTGTCCCACACCACCCATGAGACCGCCTTCACGTTTCGATTGTCAATATTGACGTCGATATAGACCGAAGCCTGACGGTGGCCGTCGTGCCTGGCACCGCCAGAGCCCGCGGTGCCCGACCGCGGCAGGCCGCCTTCTACCGGGAGTAACGGACGGCCAAACCGCCGGCGCAGCCCGGTCGTGCCCGACGAGTACCGCATCAGGTCACCAGGTGGCTCGGCCGCCCGCCGCCCGCATCGAGCCCCGTGCGACCGGGAACCAGACCGCGGGTGGAGTCCACCGCGGGTAGGCACGACACATCCACCGCCACGGCGGACGTTACCTCATGTCAATATCGATGTCGACATTAACGACGATCATGGCTATGGTCGAAGCCGTCCACCAGGCGACCGCCGCCGGGCGCACCGACGCCGCGGCGATGCCCGGCCGGCGCCAGCATCCAGCCCGCGGCGGCCGTCCTGGCCGCGCCGTCCCGACGGCAACGTCACGAAAGGTGCCGAGGTGGTCCCAGCTCTCCCACCGGACCCATCCGCCGCCCGGCCCCGGCCGTTCGACGTCGGGGTGATCGACACGATGGTCGGGTTCCCGCAGGACCCGGCCGCGCTCTACCAGCAGATCCGCTCGGTGCTGCGCGACCGGCAGTCACGGGAGGAGTTCGCGATGCCGGCGCAGTACATGTTCCACGACATCCCCGAAAACCACGTCCCCGACGACGTCGACCCCGTCGCGCTCGTACTCGGCGAGATGGACCGGCACGGCATCGAGATCGCCCTGGTCAGCGTCAGCGCGAACGAACCGGTCGCCAGCCGGGCACTGACCGAACACCCCGGTCGCTTCACCGGCTCCTGGACCTGCGAACCGAACAAGGGCATGACCGGCATCCGCGAACTCGTCCGCGCGCATGAGACCTGGGGCATCCGGGCCGCGGCCGTCTTCCCGCACGGCGGGCAGCCACAGGTCGCCATCGACGCACCCCAGATGTACCCGATCTACGCCAAATGCGTCGAGCTCGACATCCCCATTTTCGTCACCGTCGGCATCGCCGGCCCCCGCGTGCCGTCCATGGCCCAACGCGTCGAGCTCATCGACCAGGTCGTGTACGACTTCCCCGACCTGGTGTTCGTCATGCGCCACGGCGCCGAGCCGTGGACCGACCTCGCCGTCAAACTCATGCTCAAATGGCCGAACCTCTACTACTCCACCAGCGCCTTCGCCCCACGCTACTATCCCGCGAACATCATCGACTACGCCAACACCCGGGGCGCCGACAAAATCCTCTACGGCGGCTACTTCCCCATGGGCCTCACCCTCGACCGCATCATGACCGAGCTCCCCCACGTCGGCTTCAAGGACGACGTCTGGCCCAAATTCCTGCGCCACAACGCCGCCCGCGTCCTCGGCCTGACCGCCAACACCTGAGCTCCAACACCTGAGCTCCAACGTCTGCGACAGCGGCGTCGCCGCCACCGTGCGCACCCACGCCGGCGTGGCCGAGATGAGACGCGGCTTCTAGCGGCGCGCCCGGAAAGCGCGTGCCCACGGACGCGGTGACCAGTCCGCTCCGCCGGACTCCCCCAGGGGATCCGAACAACGATATACGCAGGCCCCCGCAGCCCTTTGCGTGGGTCGCCACGAGCGAACAGGAAATCCGGGGGCGCATCATCCGGCGGGCCTTCGGTCGATTCAGGCGAACAAATCAGCGATCCTCACAGTGACTCGACGTCCGACGACAAGGTGAAGAACATGCCGCACACCCGCACAACGACCGGTCGGCGGGCGGGTGCCCGACCGCGCTGGGCCATCGCGTCCGCGCGATCCTCCACCCGCCCGACCGGGCGACGGCTGGCTGGCATCGCCGTCCTGGCCGCGGGCCTCGCCTTCGTCTCGGCCTGCGGTGGCGGCTCCGACGACCAGAGCGGCCCGACCGCTTCGGCAAGCGGCTCCGCGGGCTCCACGGACATTCTCGGCCCGATCGACAAGGCATCCGGCGCGCCAGTCAAGATCGGTGTCATCACCGAAGGGGCGAGCCCGACCGCCGACCACACCAACGACAACAAGGTGGCCCAGGCTACCGTCAAGTACCTCAACGAGCACAAGGCCGGCATCGGCGGCCGACCCATCGAGCTGACGGTCTGCGAGACCCTCGGCGACCTGTCCAAGGCCGCCGACTGCGGTAACCAACTGGTCGAGGACGGTGTCTCCGCCGCCGTCATCGGCACATCCGCCGTCGTCGAGGCCGCCTGGAAGCCCCTGAACGACGCCAAGGTCCCCGTCATGCTCTACACCTCGGGCGAACCAGCCCTGCTGACCAGCCCCACGACCTTCGTCCTGGGCAACCCGACCTTCGGCTTCGTCGACCTGGCGATCCAGCTCGCCAAGGACAAGGGCAACAAGAAGGTCACGACGATCGTGATCGACGTCCCCGCCGCGCTGCACTCCGTGCAGGAGGTCGCGCCGCCGCTGTTCGCGAAGGCCGGCGTCGGCTACGAGCTCGTCCGGGTCGCGCCGGGCACCGCCGACATGACGCCGCAGATGCAGCAGGTCGTGTCGAACGGCTCCAACCAGGTGTTCATCATCGGCAACGACGCGTTCTGCATCAGCGCCATGAACGGCCTCAAGGCCGTCGGCTTCACCGGCACCATCAGCGGCATCTCCCAGTGCATCACCGACGCCACCCGCAAGTCCGTCCCCGGCAGCACTCTCAAGGGCATGGTCGTCGCCGCCACCGCGCCACTGGGCCCGGACAGCCCCTCGATGCGCCTCTACACGCAGGTCGCCGAGACCTACGGCAAGGACATCGACCTCAGCTTCCAGGACGGCATGATCATGTTCACGCTGCTCTCCGGCCTCCAGGCAGCCACGGATGGCATCTCGGGTGACATCACCCCGCCGGCCATCACCTCCACCATCAAGGCCATGAAGGAGATCGAGCTCCCGGGTGCTGGCGGGATGAAGTTCCGCTGCAACGGCAAGGCCGTCACCGATTCCCAGGCCGTCTGCGTCCGCGGCGGGCTGTCCACCACCTTCGACGACAAGGGCCAGCCCGCCGAATACAAGGTCCTCGCCAACACCCCGATCCCGGACTGACCTCCCACGGGAGCCGGAGGACGGGCAACGCTCAACCACCAGCCCGCCCTCCGGCACACCGTGACCGCGTCGCTCGCGTCGAGAACGCGCCGCTGGGCCGGTTCGCGGAGCCAACAAGATCGCGAGCGTCGTCTACTTCCTTGCCTCGGATCAGGCGTTGTTGGTCTCCCGCGCGCTGTACGGACCGACGAGTGCGCGCACGATGTATCTGTCGACGAACTCCCGCTTCCCTGCCGGCGACCAGCTGGACCACGGGGGGCTCATGATGATGACGCCCGCGGCCATCATCCAGCGGACGGTCTCCTTGAGGTCCAGGTCGGCGGCGAGTTGTCCGCCCTCCTGCCACTGCCGCAGGAGCGGCCGGAGGTGGCGGTACACGGCGTCGACGATGGGTTCCTCGGTCAGTTCCAGCGACTCCGCGAGCGGTCGGCTTCCCGTGGCGAAGAGCGCCTCGTTGATGGCGTCACCGTTGATCAGGTCCGTGCACTTCAGGAACACGTCACAGATCGAGCTCGACGCGTCTTCTGGCCGCGGAAGAGAGCTGACAACGCCCTGCATGGCGACGTCGACCCTGCTCAGCAGAACAGCGAGGATCAGTTCATTGCGGCCTTTGAAGTACCGGTAGACCGTGGAGCGGGAGACGCCGGCCTCGACGGCCACCTCCTCGACGCGAATCCGGCTGGTGCCCCGCCGCGCGAGGCAGCGACCCGTGGCCGCGACCAGGCGCCGGCGTGCCTCCTCGTCGTCGAGCAGCGCGCTGTCGCTCCCCCACCATCCTGGTGTGCGCTGTCCCGCGCCATCCTCTTCGGCGACCACCGTCATGGAGCCATGGTAGAGGCGGCGCGGCATCCGTCCGTCCCCGTGACATGGGCCGACACCCCCGACCAGTCCGTGGCCCGCACGGCCCGCGGTGGGAGCGGACCGCCGCGCACCGCGCCGCGCACGGCAGGCCCGACGCCCGGCGGGAACGCCTTGGCGGGAGACCCGACGCGCATCGTCCAGCCACTCGTCGCCCGTTTCACGGTCCGGCGCGGGCCGGTTCCGCCTTCCCCAGCAGGGCGTCCCTCCCCCCGAACCGGGGCGCGACCAGGGCCGAGTAGTCCGGGCCCCGGCGCAGGCTGAGGCCGCCGTCAACGTTGACGATCTGCCCGGTCACCCGCCCGGCGCGGGACGACAGCAGGAAACTGACGAGCTGCGCGACGTCGTCGACATCGGATGCGCCTCCGAGCGGGGTGTTCTCGTCGTAGCTCTCGTAGACCGGCGAGCCCGGTGTCGCCCAGCTCATGATCTCCGTCGACGTGAGTCCCGGGCGGACGGCGTTGAACCGGATACCCGCGGCCCCGTACTCGTCGGCGGCGTTGCGGATGAGCTCCTCCACGGCGGCCTTCGCCACCGGGTAGGCCCCGAAGTAGGGGTGGGTGACGTGCCCGGCGATGGAGGAGATGGCGACGAACGAGCCCACGCCGGCCCGGGCGAACAGCGGAACCGAATGCTTGACCAGCAGCAGCGTGCCGACGACGTTCAGTGTGAGGACGCGGGTGAACTCGTCGACCTTCTGGGCATGTAGAGGCGCCAGCGCGCCACCGCCGCCGGCGTTCGCGACCACACCGTCGAGGCGTTGGCGCCAGCCGGCCGCGGCCTCGATGACCCGCTGGACATCCGGCTCGCTGGTGACATCCGCGATCTCGTATCGGACCGCCTCACGGCCGGCCTCGTCGTTGATCGAGTCCACCGTGGACCGCAGGGAGGCCTGCGTGCGGCCGCAGACGGTGACCCAGGCGCCCTCGGCCGCCAGCCGCCGCGCGATGCCCGCGCCGATGCCGGTACCGCCGCCCGTGACCAGCACCGACAGCCCGTCAACCTCGTTCGTCATCTCCATGCCTCCGTCTTCCTTGATCGCGGGCTCGTCGGCTCACGTCCGATGGTGGTCAGCGAGTTGGGCCCGCGGAGGTCCCACGGACCGCCAGGAGACGCTCCGGCCGCGGCTCGACGGGCCCGGAAGGCAGCGGCTCGTCTATGCCGAATCCGCGCAGCGCCCGCCGGGTGTAGGGCGGAATACCCATCCCCATCAGGCCGAACCTGAGGTCGTCCGTGTCGCCCGCGTCGAACAGCATGGCGCCGACGAGAAGAATCACGCAGGTCTTGAACGACTGGAACGCCCGGTACCACTCTCGATGCCGGACCGGTATGCCGGTGAGCTCCTCGTAGTACGCGAGCGCCTCGTCGGCGGTCAGGGCCGACGGCCGGCTCGTGAAGAAGACGGGTGTCTTCCAGAGAAGGTCGAGGTATCCGACGTCGGCGAGCGGGTCCCCGATCCCGGCCATCTCCCAGTCGAACACTCCGGTCACCTCGCCGTCGACGAACGCGAAGTTCCCGGGTTTCGGGTCGCCGTGAACCAGGGTGACGCGCTCGGACGCAGTGGGCCTCCGGTCCCGCAGCTCGGTGAGCAGCCGTTCCAGCGACGGGAGCTCGGCGCGCTGGACCCGGCGCATCTCGGCCGTCCAGTGGTCGAGCTGGTCGTCGACATACGACCGGCCGTCGCCCAGGGCCGCAAGGCCCGTACCGGACAGGTCCACCGAGTGGATCGCGGCGAGCTGCTCGACGAGTGCCTGGGTCATACGGTGGAGCGTCGCCGGACGCTCCACCAACTCCGTCGGTGTCTCCTGCTCGTAGACGTCCCCAACGACCCGTTCCATCACGTAGAACGGCCGCCCGAGCACCTCGCCCGACTCGTCGAGCCACAGCACGGCGGGACCGCGGACGTCGGTGTTCTCCAGTGCCCGCAGGATGGTGAACTGCCGGGTCATGTCGTACGGCTCCAGCAGGCCCGGAAACGGCGGGCGCAGGCGCAGCACGACATCCCGGCGATGATGCTCGGTTCCGGTGCGCCAGGCGAGCGCCAGCATCAGCATCTCCGCCGAGTGGCCGAAGGTGACGCGGCTGGAATTCTCGACCCGGACGTCGGTCGCGGACGGGATCCGCTCCCGTAACCATGAGGTGAGCCGCTCGAGAGCGTCCTCGGTTCGCATCGCTCGACATGCTCCCTGTGTTCGCGGCCGGTCAGCTCGGGTGAGCCGTGGTCAGCTCGGGGTGAAGCGGATGCGGATGCGGTCGTACGCCCTGGCAAAGGTGGCCGGAAGGATCGCGGGCTCGTCCGGGTCGACCAGCTCCCAGTCCGGCATCCTGCGCAGCAGCTCCTCGAACATCACCCGGATCTCGAGGCGGGCGAGATGGGCGCCGAGGCACACGTGGGTACCGAATCCGAAGGCGAGATGCCGCGCGGACGTTCTCGACACGTCGAGAACGTCAGGGTCGGTGAAGGCCCGTGGGTCACGGTTCGCGGCGGGATAGAGCAGCAGGATCTCGTCACCCTCGCGGATGTGCTGCCCGTGCAGCTCGTGGTCCTCCGTCGCGGTGCGCCTCATGTTCAGGACGGGCGACACCCACCGGATGAACTCCTCGACCGCGCTGTGCGCGAGCAGCTCGGGCCGCTCCCGCAGCAGCCGCCGCTGCTCGGGGTACAACGCGAGGTCACGGATCATCGTGCCGATCACGGTCCGGGTCGTCTCCGCCCCGCCGTCGAGGACAAGGATGGTCTCGTCGAGAACGCGCCTGGTGTCCCACTCCGGGGTCGTCACCCACAGCGAGATGAGATCATCGCGGGGCTCCGCTCGGCGGGCCTCGATGATCTGCGCGGTGGTCCTGATGAAGTCCTTGATGACGGGGATGAGCCCGGGGTGGGTGACGTGCGGCGGGCCGTCCGGCGACGTCTTGCCGGACAGCAGCATGATCTGCTCCGACCAGTACCGGACCCGTTCCCACATCTCCCGCGGGTACCCGAGCAGGTCGCCGATCACGATGGCGGGAAGCCGCGAGGCGATGGACTCGATCGCCTCGCACTCCCCCAGCGGTGTCACGGCGTCGAGGATCTCCGAGACCAGGCCGCGGACATGCTGCTCGTGACTGCGCACCGCGCGCGGCGTGAAGCGCCGGGCCACCACGTTGCGCTGGGCCTGGTGGTCCGGGTCGTCCATATTGATCATGGACTGGTCTTCGCGCAGGTCGATGTGCGGCCGGGAGCCGTAGAACGACGAGTACCGGGCGCCGTCCTTCTCCACCGCCAGGACGTCCTGGAAACGGGAGACGACCCACAGCTTCTGTGCCGGGTCCCAGAAGACCGGGGCCTCGTCGCGCAGCCAGCGGTACGAGTCCCACGGGTCCACGTAGAACTCGGGGTCGAGAACGTTGACCCGCCGTTCGGCGGCCGTCGCCGTCGTCGCGCCCGTCACGCGAAGGACACCTGGTGGTCGGAGTCCGCCGTCAGGCCGAGCTCGGGCCACTCGCCGTAGATGAGGCTCTCCAGGATGCCGTAGCCCACCGCGTCGCCCTCCCGGACCCGGACCGGCGTGTCGCGAAGCTGGCCGAGGACGCCCAGGTTCTCCTCGCTCCAGCAGTCCTCGAAGTACTCGCCGTCGAGGTGCAGCTTTCCCAGCCACGACCCGTGGATGTGCCCACCCCACGAGCCGTATCCCCCGGTCTTCAGGAAGAAGCCGGACTCGCCCAGGGCCTCGACCTCGATGACCCGCTTCTCGCCGGAGTCCATCGTGAGGCGCAGCTCCCCGCCCTTCACGAACCGCGTACGGGTGTCGTACTCGATGCGCGGCTCGGCGTCGCGGATCTTCAGCTGGGTGCCGTCGGAGGAGTTCAGATAGGCGGAGGTGTATCCCCAGGCGCCTTCGGCGATGAAGATAGCGGTCTCGTAGTAGGAGCCGTCGGGCCGGCGCAGGAAGGCCGGCGTCCATTTCATGCCGCCCTTGACCTGTGTCTCCTGTCGCGGCGTCCGGCTCCGGATCAGGTCCGTCGGCGGCGCCCCGACGGCCTGCCGGACACCCCACGAGTGGTCCCGGTAGCCGAACCACGCCTCGGGGCGGACTTCGTGGGTCTCGCCGTCGACCGTCACGGTGCCCGACACCCAGCCGCCCTGGTGGTAGCGGATGACGTTGACGTCCACCCGGCCGGTGCGACGGTTGCGGACGAGGTTGCGGTCCTCGAAGAACGGCGGCGTCACCCCGGACAGGACGAGGTCGAAGGAGATGGGCTGGACGTCGTTGGGCTCCAGCCGGAACCGCACCTGGTTCAGCGGCGCGACGATCTCGTAGTGGATCGGGCCGACGGCCGTCTCCTCCGGGTCGCTCCGCAGTTCCCGGCTGCCTCGGACCGTCCACTGCGCACGGCCCCGGGAGACGCCGGCGAAGCCGTCGATGATGCCCCGGTTGTGGTACTTGCCCAGCCCGAAGTCGACCTGCAGGGATCCGTCGGTGCTCGCCAGCGAGCCCCAGATCTTCTCGGTCCAGGCGAGATCGGACTCCGCCACGGTGGCGAACGTGTCCGCTAACTGATGGTTGAGGGTCTCGTCGGCGCCACGCAGCGCGCCGATGTCCTTAGGTGCCATCTGTCCTGTCCCCTTACGACGCAGCGCGACTGCGACTCACGACGACACGCATGTCGCATGGCGACACACTATGGCATGTATGTCTTATCTCCCTCAAGAAGTGGACGGGCACCAACCAGTGGCACCGCAAGCCGCCGGCCAGATCGGGACGTGAACCCGCGTTGGTGCGCCGTCGGGCCAAGCCTGGTCGCATGGCGAGACAGGAGCAATCAATCGACTCAGCATGAGACAGTCAATAGATTCTGTTGCGACCCGGCGCGCCGCCGCGGGCCTGACGTCGCACCGGAGCAGTGGGAGACCACGCATGACGACCGACACCGGACCGGACGAGGACGATGTTCTGCAGGCGTTCCGGCTCATCGAGCAACGACTGGTCGAGACACCCGAGCACAGCGGGCTGCGGCTGCTCCGTGAGCGTCTCGCCGGCGAGCTGATCGGTGACGCCGACCGCGTGGGGACGACGCTGGGTCCGACGTTCACCCTCGTGACGCACGCGGGCGGAAGCGTCACGAGGACCGACCGGGCGGCCCTCGTGGAGACGATCCACCGCCAGGGCAGCGCGAAGGGCGCGGCGATGACCTGGCTGCGGCTCGACGACCTGGTCGTCGAGCGCGACGTCATCGCCGGCCAGGGCGTGCTGCGCACGCTGCTGACCGCCGCGCTGGCCCAGCGGCAGGGCTGGCGGGACATCGGCCCGGCCGACCTGTGCCTCACGACCATCCCGCTGGCCTTCTTCATTCGTTTCGCGGGCGACCTCATGGCGTCCGAGGTCCTGCATCTGGCCGCCGACGCGAGCGAACGGACGGTCCTGACGAACGGCTCGCGGCCCGACCCGGACCACTGCCTCAGGCTCATCGACGGCGGGGGCGTGAGCCTGACGGCGGGCCTTGCCACGGAAGGCGGCTCATGAACCTGACAGACACGTCGGCGATCGTGACGGGCGGCGCCGGCGGCCTCGGCGCGGCCACCGTCCGCCACCTCGTCGAGCTCGGCATCGGTGTCGCGATCTTCGACCGGGACGGCGAGCGCACGAGGAACCTCGCGGCCCAGCTTGGGCCCGCGACGGCGGCGATCGTCGGCGACGTCACCGCCGAGGCCGACGTGCGGACCGCGATCGACGCCGCCCGGTCGCTCGGCACCCTGTCGATCGTGGTCAACGTGGCCGGCGGCGGCACCCGCCCGGCGCGCACCGTCGGCCGCGACGGGGCACCGCACGACATGGCGACGTTCGTCGACACGATGGCGAAGAACGCGTTCGGCACGTTCAACGTGACCCGGCTGGCGGCCGCCGCGATGGGAGCGAACGCGCCGGACGAGGACGGTCAGCGCGGCGTCGTGGTGAACACCGGGTCGCTGGCGGGGCTGGAAGGACAGGCCGGCCAGGTCGCGTACGCGTCGGCGAAGGCGGCCATCCTGGGGATGACGCTGCCCCTCGCCCGTGACCTGGCGCCGCTGGGTATCCGAGTGTGCGGCATCGCGCCCGGCACCATCGGCACCGACCTCATGCTCAGCGCCTCCCAGGGGCTGAAGGACAAGCTGGTCGCCAGCATCGTCTTCCCGCCCCGGATGGGCCGCCCCGTCGAGTTCGCCCTGTTGGTCGAGGCGATCGTCCGCAACCCCTATCTCAACGGGGAGAACATCCGGCTCGACGCCGCGCAGCGGTTCCCCGCCAAGTAACCACGTTTGCAAGTGACCACGTGAGCAAGTGACCACGTGTCCACGTGACACGCCTAGACCTGTTCTCCGCACATAAGCGCATCACCGCAGGTCAGCGGCCTGACAATGTTGATCAATCGATGCATCGCCGCAGGTCACGGACCCATGTGCGGAAGACGGGCCTAGAAGCAGGAGGTCGCACCACCATGAGCGGCGCACTGCCCGACGAGGCGGCGGACCTGTACCGCGGCGCCTTCCTTCCTGATCTGCTGATCGCCGCGCTGCGCCGCCACCCTGACCGGCCCGCGATCCACCTCGGGGGCAGCGTCCTGACCGGCGCCCAGCTCAGCGCGCGGATCAGCCGGTACGCGCAGGTCTACGCGGCGAAGGGGGTGCGGCCCGGCAGCGGCGTCGCCATGCTCTCCACGAACCGCCCCGAGGTGCTGTACGCGATGGGTGCCTACATGGTCGCGGGCGCCCGCAACACCTCGCTGCATCCCCTAGGATCGCTCGACGACCACGCGTACGTCATCGAGGACGCCGAGATCGAGACGCTGGTGTTCGACCCGTCCTTCGCCGAGCGGGCCGCGCGGCTCCAGGAGCGGGTGCCGGCCCTGAAGCGGCTGCTGTCGTTCGGGCCGTGCGACGTCGGCGAGGATCTGAGCGCGCTCGCGGAAGACCACGACCCGCTGCCGTTGGTCGCGCCCCGCCTCAATGCGGAGGGGATCTCCGCGGTGGCCTACACCGGCGGGACGACCGGGCAGCCCAAGGGCGTGATGGCCACCTACCGCAGCAGCGCCGCGATGACGCAGATCCTGCTCACCGAATGGCAGTGGCCGACCGATCTGCGCCACCTCGTCTGCACACCCCTGAGCCACGCGGGCGCGCCCTTCATCGTCCCGGTGCTGCACCAGGGCGGTTCCGTGGTCGTGCTCCCCAGGTTCGACGCCGGCGCGGTCCTCGACGCCATCGAACGCCACCGCATCACGTCGGTCTTCCTCGTCCCGGCGATGATCTACGCGATCCTCGACCATCCCCGGCTCGACCAGACCGACCTTTCCAGCCTCCAGACGGTCTTCTACGGAGCCTCGGCGATGTCGCCCACCCGGCTGCGGGAGGCCATCAGGCGGATCGGGCCGGTCTTCTTCCAGTTCTACGGGCAGACGGAGGCGCCCCAGACGGTGTTCGTGCTGCGCAAGGAGGAGCACGACCCGGACGACCTGTCCCGGCTGGCGTCCTGCGGACGACCGGTGCCGTGGCTGAAGGTCACGCTGCTCGACGACGAGGGGCACCAGGTATCGCGCGGCGAGCCCGGGGAGATCTGCGTGCGTGGGCCGCTGGTCATGAAGGGCTACTGGAACAAGCCGGAGCAGACCGCCGAGACCCTCACTGGCGGCTGGCTGCACACCGGCGACATCGCCCGGCAGGACGAGCACGGCTTCTACTCGATCGTGGACCGCAAGAAGGACATGATCGTCAGCGGCGGCTTCAACGTCTTTCCCCGTGAGATCGAGGACGTGCTTTCCACGCACCCCGCGGTGGCCGCGGCCGCCGTCATCGGCGTGCCCGACGAGAAATGGGGCGAGGCCGTCAAGGCCGTCGTCGTGCTCCGCGCCGGCACGGCGGTGTCGTCCGACGAGCTGGCGACGGAACTCGCCGCGCTGGTCAAGGAGCGCAAGGGCTCCCACCACGCCCCCAAGAGCGTCGAGTTCGCCGACGCCCTCCCGCTCACCGCCGTCGGCAAGCCGGACAAGAAGGCCCTGCGCCAGCGCTACTGGGCGGGCGCGGACCGCAAGGTCGGCTGACCACTCGTTCCGCCCGCTCGTTCCGCCCGCCGACAGCCGCCTGGTCCCGGCGACGGGCTGCCGCCAGCGGGGCCCGGTGGACCGGCGTTACTTCACCGCCAGCGGGTTGAGGGGCGTCCCGACACCCTTCGCGACCTTCAGGACCGGCGCGCACAGGAGGAACTCGTAGACACCGTCCGCCGCGCAGTCGGCGGCGAGGACCTCCAGGTCGAACATCTCGCCGAGCGTCATGCCCATGTCCCGGATGAGCACGTAGTGCACCGGCATGATCGCGTTCGGGTCGCCGCTCGGATACCGCTCGACCGCCCAGTTGTCGGCCGCGACGGCCGCGACGTCGCGCTCTCGGAGCCACTGGCAGCATTCCAGCGTGAGCCCGGGCTCACCGCTCATGAACTCGGCGGCCGAGCCCTCGGTGAACCTCCGGGTCCAGCCGGTCCGCACGAGCAGGATGCTGCCCGCCTCCAGCGACACGCCCTGCCGGTCGAGGGCCGCGTCGAGCTCGTCCGGGCCGATCCCGTGGTCCGGGGCCAGGCAGGCGACGCCGTGGACGCGGGCGACGTCCACGAGCACGGCGCGTCCGACGACGCCCCGCGCCAGCCGGTCGATGGCGAGCCGCTCGGCTCCCCGCGCGGTGATCGACGATGCGGGCACGTCGTTGTAGCAGCGGCCGTCGTAGGAGACGTGCGCGAGGCCGTCCCACTGCGTGGCGCACTGCAGGGGCATGAAGACGAAGTCGTCGGCGATCCCGGCACCGTCGGGGAGCGGGGGCTGCCCGGTCATCGACATGAGATGGACGGGGTTGACCCGCCCCCCTAACCCGATCTGCGGACCGTTCGCCGAGAGGGTGTAGCCGAGGTCGAAGACGCGACCCGTGCGCGCCAGCGCGGCCGCCGCGGCGACCCGAGCCGGTGTGATCAGGTTCAGCGTGCCGACCTCGTCGTCGGCCCCCCAACGTCCCCAGTTCGACAGCCCACGGCCGACAGTGCGGAAATCGGTGCTCATCGTTTCCCCTCGTGCGGTCACCCTGGCCGCCTCGCGGCGATTACCAGGAGCCTGCACGACCGGTGGGCGAGCCGGGGCAGGCAGCGCCGGCGTCGCTGAACCCGCCTCGGCCCCCCGCCACGGCCGTAGGGCCGTCCCGTCTGACCGGGCTGACGGTGAATACACTGTCCCATGTAGCAATATCGATGTCAACTTCGACATTCGCCACTGGCGAGACCGCCCGGAGGGATCAGACCGCCGTGAGCACCTTCTCGTCCGGGTCGCTATCGAACCGCGGAAGTCCCCGCCGGTCCGAGCCCACCCCGGACGACCACTACCGCGACCACCCATGACGTGATCGCCGTTCGCACCCTCCGGTGGTCGTGAAAGGGCCGCGGGCACGACCATCGGAGGGCAGAAATCACAATCAAGCGTCAGCGGAGCGGGGCGACGTCGTCAGGGCGGGGCTGGTGGCCGTCACGCTTTCGGGGCGGGCTTCTTAGGGCGCGCGGGCCGGTCGGACAGACCGTCCGGCGTGATGAACTGGCACCGGCAGCGGCTGATACGCCAGCCATCCGGGGTCCGGACGAGCTCGTCGCTGTATACGGCGTGCCGCGCGACGCCGTCGGAACGGTCGACGAAGAGCAGGTTGCGGCTCGTACGGGCCTCGTCCGGACCGACCATGTCGATGACCGGCGGTCCACCGAGGTGCAGTCCGCCCGGAGCCGCGGCCATCATGGCGCGCAGCGCGTCATGACCGTCGAAGGAACGCCCGTACACCAGGTAGCTGGCGTCCGGAGTGAACAGGCCGACCCAGCCCTCCACGTCATCGAGGTCGAGCGTCAGGCAGTAGCGGGCCAGCAGGCCGCCGATGGCCACCTGGTCCTCGGGTGAGGGAAGCATCAGAACTCCTCCTGGCGGCCGTCAGAGGTGTACGGAACATCCTGGCCGGCCGGTCGCCCGGCCGACCAGCCCGTCGCGGCTGGCTGCGGCGCCGGCCGTCGGCTCGGCGAGGTGCCGCGCCGGCCCGGGCCGGTCACCCGGGTTTCTCCAGGGTGTGTACCTCGCGCCGGGCGAACCGCCAGGCGCCGTCGACCCGGACGATCTCGTCGTGGTAGCGGCCGGTGATCGCCGGAACCAGCCGGTCGCCCGCGAAGCGCAGGAACACGAAGTCGGCCACCACCCGGACCAGGCCCCTCCCACCGTGCTCCAGCACCGCGTTGACCGTCACATGCTTGCCCCGCTGGCTGGGTCTGCTCTGGGTGCTCTGGAAGAACTCCAGCAACTCGGCCGTGCCACGGGCAGTCCGGTCGCCGTGGATGAGGACGCCGTCGGCGGTGAACAGCGCCACGACGCCGGTGAGATCGCCGTCGTCGCAGCGGTGGCAGTACCGGGCGAGCGTCGCGCGCACGGCGAACTGGTCCTCGATCGCTAGGCCGGTCACGGCGCCAGTGTAGTAAATATCGACGTCGACTTCGACATATGTGATGATCTCCGACCGGTCGGGCCGCGGGGCTGGCGACCCGACCGGGGTCTCGGAGTCAGCCGCCCGTCAGCCGGGCGGCCAGGTCGCTGTCCCTGCCGGGCGTCTCGATCACCAGCCGGGACCGGACGACCTTGCCCGAGGCGGTCCGGGGCAGCGGTGCGTCCCAGCGGACGAGCTGCTCGGGCAGCTTGCGCGTCGCCGTTCCCCGGGCGACCAGGTGGGCCACGAGGGCGGCGAGGGTGACGGCGGCGCCGCCGTCCGGCCAGACGGCCACGGCGAGCCGCTCGCCGGTCGACGGGTCGGGCATGCCGAAGGAGGCGGCCTCGACGGCTCCTGGCAGGTCGGCCAGCGCGGCGTCGATCTCGGTCAGCGAGATCTTGAGGCCGTTGCGGTTGACGACCTCCTTGAGCCGGCCGACAACGGTCAGCCGGCCGTCATGCAGCTCGAGTTGGTCGCCGGTGCGGAACCAGCCGTCCTCGAACGCGGCCTCGTTGTCCGCCGCGTCGAGGTAGCCGAGGAACAGGTTGGGGCCACGCAACAGGCCCTCCCGCGGGTGCTGGCTGGAGCCGACGCGCACCTCGCTGCCCGGCAGGAGCGCGCCGTCGTCGGACAGCCGCCGCTCACGGTCGTCGCCCGGCAGGCTCCCGGAGAAGGTGGGCGCCTCGGAGGAGCCGTAGACCCGGGCGATCTCGATCCCGAAGGTGTCCGTCGCCAGCTCCAGCAGGGGGCGCGGCAGCATCGCGCCGCCCAGCGCCAGCGTCCGCAGGCCGATCCCGGCGCCGTCCGGCCCGGCGGCCACGGCGGCCCGCAGCAGGCGCTCGGCGATGACCGGCGCGCCGCCCAGCAGGGTCGCGCCGACGGCGTTCATCTGGCGCAGCGTCCGCTCCGGCTCGAACCGGTCCTCCAGCGCCAGGGTCGCGTGCCGGTCCGCCGCGAGGTGGATCTGCGACAGGCCGGTGATGCTGGTGAGCGGGCTGACGAGGAAGACCACGGTGCTCTCGTCCGCGGACGTGGTCCATGCCATGTTGTCGGCGCCGGCGGTGAGCGTGTTGAGCGAGTGGACGAGACCCTTAGGCCGGCTGGTGGTGCCCGACGTGAACAGCACCACCGCGGCGCGGTCGCGGTCGGGCTCCGCCCAGGCCCGCGCCCACGGCGACGGCGGCCGCGAGCCGGCCGAGCCGGAAGGTTCGGAAGGTTCGGAAGGTTCGGCCGATCCGGAAGGCTCGCCTGGAGGCCCACTCACCTCGTCGAACAGCTCCAGCGGCACGACCTCGGCCGCCTCGGCCAACGGCTCGGCGAGCCGCTCGGCCTCGGCCGCCGGCACGATCACCCGGGGCCGCGCCGAGAGCGCGTCGAGGGCGACGCGCAGGTCCGCGACCCCGCACCGGCGGTCCAGCAGGATCGTTGTCGCTCCGGCGCGCAGCAGCGCATGGTAGGCGATCACTCCATGACGGGTGTTGCCACTGACGAGCACGACGCCGTCGCCCGCCCGGATGCCCCGCGCGGCCAGGGCGGTCACGCCCGCCGCCACGGCCGTCGCCAGCTGGGCATAGGAGAGCCCGCGGTCGTTGTCCACGACCGCCACGACGTCGGGACGGCGGTCCGCGCCCGCCTCGACGCCGTCGGCGAGCAGGCGGTTGTCCCACAGCCCGTCCGCACGGTGGCGCGCGGCGCGGTCGGCCGGGGCGCGCGGAAGCCCGGCCAGGGCGCTCACCGGCTCGCCCGGCCGGCCGCCCGGCTCAGCATCGCCGCGAGGTTGCGCTGGAACGCCGGCTCGTCGAACGACGCCGTCTCCCGGTCGAGCGCCGCCGACAGCGAGGACGTCATCGCGTGGTGCAGCGCGCCGTTGAGGATCGCCTTGGTCTCGGTGACCGCCTGCGGGGGCAGCGCGGCCAGCCGGGTCGCCAGCTCCACGGCGGTGGTGACCGATGTCCCCGTCGGGACCACCCGGTTGGCCAGGCCGAGGCGCAGCGCCTCCTGCGCCGGCAGCCGGTCGCCCAGCAGGATGAACTCCTTGGCGCGCAGCAGGCTGGTCAGCAACGGCCAGGTCAGGGCCCCGCCGTCGGCGGCGACCAGCCCCAGCGCCACGTGCGGGTCGGCGAAGTACGCGTGCTCCTCGATGACCACCAGGTCGCTCATGGCGGCCAGGCTGCAGCCGAGACCGACCGCCGGCCCGTTGACTGCGGCGACGATCGGTACCCGCACGGACGTCATCCCACGGACGATGTCCGCCGCCTCCGCCATGATGTGGGCACGCAGCTCGACGTCCTTGACCATCCTGTCCAGGAGGCCGAGGTCGCCGCCCGCCGAGAACGCCGTGCCCGCCCCGGTGAGGACGATCGCGCGGACCTCCGGGTCCGCGTCCAGCTCCGGCCACACCTGGGCCAACGCCGGGTGCAGCGTCTCGTCGGCGGCGTTGAGCGCGTCGGGGCGGTTCAGCGTCACGACCCGCACGGCCCCGCGCGCCTCGACGAACAGGGGGCCCGGCGTGCTCGGACCGTCGACCATGTCACTCCTAGGTGGTCTGCTGACATCGAGAACTCCCGCGTCGTCTCCGCGCGGCCGGGTGGCCGGACGTCGCGTGTCCCGATCATCGTCGGACCCGGCTTGACGCCGGGCACATAGCGACCAGAATATCGAACTCGATACCAATGTCGATGTTTGTGTCGGCCTCGGCGGCCCAGCCAGGCGCGGGAGTTGACGCCGTTCTGACCACCACTGTCGTTGACGATGTCGTCACCACCGACGACGTCGTCGCGCTCCGCGACGCCCTGCGCGGCGCGCTCGGCACCACCCGTCAGGATCTCGCGCCGGCGGTGGACGCCGACTGGCGCACGAGCTGGCCGATGCTGGCCGAGCTCGGCCTGCCCGCCCTCTGCGCACCGGAGGAGAAGGACGGCTTCGGCCTGCGGGCCGACGCCGCCGTCGCCGCCGCGACGGAACTCGGCGCCGCGCTGCACGGCGGCCCGTTCGCCGGGCTCACGGCGAGTGTCCACGCCCTCGCCCACGCCGCCGACGACCCGGTCGCCGACGCCCTGCTGGCCGGCGTCCTCACCGGCCGGCGCGTCTGCGCGTTCGGACGCCTCGGCCGGGACGGGCGGGTCGGCCAGAACGAGCGGGTCGCCCGGCTGGTCGACGGCGTGCCGGGGGCGGACGCGCTGCTGTTACTGGACGACTCGCGGGATGACCTGGTGCTCCTCCTCGACCCGGCCGACTGGACCGCCGACCCGTCCCGCCACCGCTTCGACATCACCAGGACCTGCGCCGACGTCATGCCGGTGGCGGGCCGCGGCCACCGCGTCGCCGTGCCGGGCGACGCGGCCCGGCGGGCCGTCGCCCTGTACGAGCTGCTGCTCGCCGCGGACGCGGTCGGCGGCGTGCGGCGGATGCTGGACCGCACCGTCGCCTACGCCGGACAGCGCCAGGCGTTCGGCAGGCCGATCGGCGGCTTCCAGGCGGTCCAGCACCGGCTCGCCGACCACGCCGTCCGCGCGCGGGGCATGACGCTCGTCGTCGCCGAGGCCGCCCGGCGCTTCGACGACGAGCCGAGCCAGACCCGGCGCGACGTCGCCCTGGCGTCGGTGAGCGTGAGCTCCGGTGCCCCGCGCCTCCTGCACGACCTGCTCCAGCTCACCGGTGGCATCGGCTTCACCTGGGAGTACGGGCTGCACTTCTACGAGCGCCGCGCCCATCAGGACGCCCGGCTGGCCGCGAACCCGCGCGCCGCCCAGAGATCACTCGCTGACGTGGAGGGATGGACCGATGGCCGCTGACGTCAGGACGAACGACGTCCAGGCGAACGTCGTCGAGGCGGGCGCCGACATCGAGGCGTACCGCGCACAGGTCCGCTCCTTCATCGCCGGGCGGGGCGTGCCCATGCAGGGCGAGGGCGTGCGGGTCCCCCGGGACGCGGAGGAGGAGAAGGCGATCCGGGGCTGGCTGCGCTCCCTCCACGAGGCCGGCCACCTGGGCGCCGGCTGGCCGGCCGAGTGGGGCGGCCGAGCCGGCCACCTCCCCATCCACGACCTCGTGCTGATGGAGGAGCTGATCCGCGGCGACGCCTACCGCCCGCTCGACCAGGTAATGCTGGCCGCTCACGCGATCATCGAGTTCGGGACCGACACACAGAAGCGGGAGCTGCTCCCCCGCATCCGGGCCGGCGAGCACGTCTGGTGCCAGCTGTTCAGCGAGCCCGAGGCCGGCAGCGACCTCGCCTCGCTGCGCACCCGCGCCGAGCCGGACCCGGACGGCGACGGGTACCTCGTCACCGGCCAGAAGATCTGGAGCACCGACGCCCAGTGGGCCGACATGGGCCTGCTCCTCGCCCGCACCGACCCGGCCGCGGGCCGGCACGCCGGCCTCACCGCCTTCGTCGTGCCGATGGGCCTCCCCGGCCTCGACGTGCGCCCGATCCGCGAGATGACCGGCTACGCCGAATTCTGCGAGGTGTTCCTGGACGGCGTCCGGCTCGGCGCCGAGCACGTGCTCGGCGAGGTGAACAGCGGCTGGAAGGTGATCACGTCCGGCCTCGCCTCCGAACGGGCGTTCGTCGGTGCCAACGCGGTGCAGCTCGAGCGGATGTTCGACGACCTGGTCTCCCTCGCGCGCACGGCCCGCCTCCCGGACGGGAGCGCGGCACTGGAGCACGAGGACATCCAGGCGAAGCTCGCCGACGCGCTCGCCCGTGTCGAGGAGGTCCGGCTCATCGTCCGGGACACCGTCGAACGGATCCTCGTCGACGACGAGCACCCGAGCGACGGGCCCGTCGCCAAACTCGCCTACTCCGAGACCAACGTCGCCCTGACAGAGCTCGCCATGGAGATCATCGCGTCCGCCGCGTCGATCGACGCCGAGGGCGCCGAAGTGGCTGACCGATGGCACCACAACTTCCTCTGGGGCCGGGCCCTGACCATCTCCGGCGGCGCGTCGGAGATCATGCGAGGGCTGATCGGTCGCCAGCTGCTCGGTCTGCCGCGCGCTTAGACCCCAGGTCCTCAAACCTCAGACCAGACGGCCGAGCTCCTGGAGGAACGGCTGCGTGTAGACGACCCTGCCAGTCGTCGTCGTGGGGTCGGCGGTGCAGAGGATGAGCGCGGTCTCGGTGATCAGGTCGATCTCCTCGGTGTCCTCCTTGGCCAGGTCGAGCGTCCCGGCGCCCGGCGTGGACACCGGCTGGAACGGCGCGGCCGCGTTCACCGCGATCCGGTCGGCGTACAGCTCGGCGGCGAAGGCGGCGGTCAGCCGGTCGAGCGCGGCCTTGACGGTGCCGTAGACACCGAATCCGGCGGTCCGGTCGAACTCCGAGAACGGCGGCCCGACCGGCCGCTGCCCGGCGATCGAGGTGAGGTTCAGGATCCAGCCGCCGCCACGGGCGCGCATGCCCGGGACGGCGAGCTGGATGAGGTGCATCGGAGCGAGCACATGCATCTCGAACATCAGCCGGGCGCGCCGCTCGGGAAATCCTTCAAGGGTACGTAAGAAGGTCACGGCGGCGTTGTTCACCAGGATGTCGGGCGGGCCGGCGGCCTCTACGGCCGCGGCGAAGAAACGCTCGCGGTCGGTGTTCTGAGAAAGGTCGCACTGGATCGCGACGGCCGATCCGCCCGCGGCCCTGATCTCCTCCGCCGTCTCCCGTAACGAACCCACGTACTTGTCGTCCGGCTCCATCGTCCGCGCCGTGATGACCACGGTGGCGCCCTCGGCGGCGAGCCGCTGGGCGATCGCCTTTCCGAGTCCTCGACTCGCCCCGGTGACCAGCGCTACCTTGCCTTCGCACAGCCCTGACATGCTGTCTCCCGAATATCAGCCCTACGACGGGGAGTGATGACGATAGAAATCGACCTGAGCACGCTCGAGTCGCGGCTCGCGGTCATCGGACTCACCGGCCTGCGTCGCCTGTCCGGCGGCGCGTCCAGCCTGTCGTACGCGGGAACCGCGACCGTCGACGGCATTTCTCGCGCGGTCGTCGTGAAAGCGGCGCCCCCAGGCCTGGAACCGGTGCGCAACCGTGATGTGCTGCGCCAGGCGTCGCTGCTGCACCGGCTGGCGGCGACCGCCGTGCCGGTGCCCACGGTCCTGTGGGAGGACCCCGGCGACCCACCCGAGGTACCGCCGGTCTTCGTGATGTCGTTCGTGCCGGGCTCCTCCTTCGAGCCGCTGTTCGACCGCGACGGCGGCGATGACCGCGACGATCCGGCGGTCGTCGCCGACCGCATGCTTGACGCCGCCCGCGCCCTCGCCGCGCTGCATCGGCTGGACCCCGCCGCGCTGGGGCTCGCCGACGAGCCCCGGGTCGGCCTCACGGACGAGGTGCGTCGCTGGACGCGCGCGCTGGGAACCGTCGACGCGACGCTCGTGCCCGGCTGGGAGGCGGTCGCGAAGGCGCTGCTCGCCACCGAGCCGGCCGCCGCCCGGCCGGCCGTCGTCCACGGCGACTTCCGCCTCGGCAACCTGCTGGCCACGGGCCCCGCCGTCACCGCCGTCATCGACTGGGAGATCTGGTCGGTCGGCGACCCTCGGGTGGACCTCGGGTGGTTCCTCATCAACGCCGACCCGGCCACCTACCGCCGGCGGACCCGCTACGCCGCGGCGCTCCCGACGCCGGCCGACCTCGCGGCGGCCTACGCCGAGCACCTGGGCCGCGACGTCCCGGCGCTGGGCTGGTTCCAGGCACTCGCCTGCTTCAAGTCGGCCGCCACCTGGTCGCTGATCGTGAAGCACTCCCGGCGTCGGCCGGCTCCGGACCCGATGGCCGAGGAGGTGGCCGGCGCGCTGCCCGGGCTGCTCACCCGGGCCGCCGACCTGCTGGGCTGACGGTCGCGACCGGCGGCCGGCGCGCATCAGGCCCGGGGGATGCCGGCGAGGCGGTCGGCGAACTTCGCCTCGGCCTCGGCGCGTAGGCGCACCAGGTGGCCCGACGGGAACAGGCCCTCGGCGGGCGAGTACCCCTTCAGCAGCTCGCGGGCGAGGGTGACCTTGTGGACCTCGGTCGGCCCATCGGCGAGCCCGAGCACGAACGACTCGACGAGGTAGTGCACGAAGGGCATCTCGTGGGTCGTGCCGAGCGAGCCGTGCAGCTGCAGCGCCCGCGAGCTGACGTCGTGCAGCACCTTCTGCATCATCGCCTTGACGGCGGAGATGTCCGCGCGGACGGCCTTGTAGTCCTGGAACTTGTCGATCTTCCACGCGGTCTGCAGGGTCAGCAGGCGGAACGCCTCGATCTCCATCCACGAGTCGGCGACCATCTGCCGGACGAGCTGCTTGTCTCCCAGCACCTCGCCCTGGGTGAAGCGGGAGACCGCGCGCTCGCAGATCATGTCGAAGATCCGCCGGACCAGCCCGACCGTGCGCATCGCGTGGTGGATGCGGCCGCCGCCGAGGCGGGTCTGGGCGACCATGAACGCGCCGCCGCGCGGGCCGAGCATGTGGTCGGCGGGGACGCGGACGTTCTCGTACCGGACGTAGCCCTCGCTGCCCTGGCCGACCGGCTCGTAGCCCATCCCCACGTTGCGCAGGATGTTCACGCCGGGTGTCCCGGCCGGGACGACGAACATCGACTGACGCTGGTACGGCGGCGCGTCCGGGTCGGTCACCGTCATCACGATCAGGAACGACGCGAGGGCGGCGAACGAGGTGAACCACTTCTCGCCGTTGATGACCCACTCGTCGCCGTCGAGCGTCGCGGTGGTCGTGAAGATCTTCGGGTCGGCGCCGCCCTGCGGTTCGGTCATCGAGAACGACGAGACGATGCGGTTGTCGAGCAACGGCTCGAGGTAGCGCTTCTTGAGCTCCGGCGTGCCGAAGCGGGCGAGGATCTCGCTGTTACCGGAGTCGGGCGCCTGCGAGCCGAAGACGATCGGCGCGCAGACCGACCGGCCGAGGATCTCGTTGAGCAGGGCCAGCTTCACCTGCCCGAAGCCCGGCCCGCCGAGCTCGGCGCCGAGATGGGTCGCCCATAACCCCTTCTCCTTGACGATCGCCTGCAGCGGCGGGATGAGCGCCTGGCGGACCGGATCACCAAGATCGTGTGACTCCCGAACCACCAGGTCCAGCGGCTCGCACTCCTCGCGCACGAACGCGTCGGCCCAGGTCAGGAGCTCGGCGTAGTCCGGATCGGTCGAGAAGTCCCATGCCATGCCCGCCCAGCCCCTTCGCTTGCACCAACATCGACATCGATATTGGCTGTCTACCATGAGTGAAGCCGACATGTGCGAGGGCCGGACCTGCATCGTCACCGGCGCCGGGCGGGGATTAGGCCGGGACCACGAGGTCAACTGACATGGACGCCTGGATCGTGGACGCCGTGCGAACCCCGCGCGGCAAGGGACGGCCCGACGGCGCGCTGCACGGCGTGCACCCGCAGGAACTGCTGGCGCAGTGCCTGCGCGCGCTCGCCCGCCGGGTCGGCTTCGACCCGGCCGACGTCGAGGACGTCGTCGCCGGCAACGGCATCTTCTCCGGCGACCACGGCGACTGCATCGGACGGCTCTCCACCCTGCTCGCCGGCTGGCCGGAGACGGTGCCCGGCATGACGCTGAACCGCTTCTGCGGCTCCGGGCAGCAGGCCGTCACCATCGCCGCGACCGGTGTGGCGAGCGGAGCGCAGGACCTCGTCGTCGCCGGCGGCGTGGAGTCGATGTCGCGCTGGGACCTCGCGGCCGGGTCGGTGACCATAGACGGCCACAACCCCGCGCTGCGCGCGCGGTTCCCCACCGTGCCGCAGGGCATCTCGGCCGATCTCATCGCCACCCTCGCCGGGCTGGGCCGCGCGGGCGTCGACGCCTTCGCCGTCACCAGCCAGGACCGCGCCGCCAGGGCGGTCGCCGAGGGCCGGTTCGACCGCGGCATCATCCCGGTCACCGGCCCGGACGGCACGGTGCTCCTGGACCACGACGAGCACCCGCGCCCCGGGACGACGATCGAGGGGCTCGCCCGGCTGCGGCCGGCGTTCGCGGCGGCCGGCGCGACCCGGCCGGACGGCGAGGCGCGCACCTACGACGAGCTCGCCCTCGGGCGCTACCCGCGGGCCGACCACGTCGAGCACGTCCACCACGCCGGCAACTCCTCCGGGGTCGTCGACGGCGCCGCCGCCGTGGTCGTGGCGTCCGACGCGTGGGTGAAGGCCAACGGCGTCACCCCGCGGGCCCGGATCCACGCCACCGCGGCGGTCGGGTCCGAGCCGGTCATCATGCTCACCGCTCCCGCGCCCGCCGCGCGGCGCTGCCTGGCCAAGGCCGGGATGGCGATCGGCGACATCGACCTCTGGGAGATCAACGAGGCGTTCGCCGCGGTCGCGCTCACGACGATCGACGACCTCGGACTCGACCCGGACCGGGTCAACGTGAACGGCGGCGCCATCGCGCTCGGCCACCCGATCGGCGCGACCGGCGCGATGCTGCTCGGCACGGTCCTCGACGAGCTGGAGCGCCGGGACCTGACGGCGGGCCTGGTCACCATGTGCACCGGAGGCGGCATGGGCACCGCCACCATCATCGAGCGGGTCTGACATGGCACGACGCTGACCGTGCCGGCCGGCCGGGCGGCCGGCCGCCCGGCACGGTCGGCGTCACGGGCGGGACGCGGTCCGCGTTCCCGGACCGACGCCGTCAGCGGTCAGTTCCCGCGGTCCCCGCGGTCCCCGCCCGCCGCCATCACCGTGCGCTCCACGTCACGCGCGCCGCGGCCGCCTCGTCGGTGGCGTGGGCGATCACCTGGTTGCGGTTCTCCAGCTCGACCGCCGCGGCGAGGCTGGGTGCGTCGGTGTTCTGGGCGAGGGCGCGTTTCGTCATCCGCGCGGCGAGCGGCGCGTGGGAAGCGATCAGCCCGGCGGTCCGCATGGCCTGCTCCCACAGTTCGCTGTCGGGGTGGACGGCGCTCACCAGCCCACTGCGCAGGGCCTCGTCGGCCGCGACCGTCCGCCCGGTGAGCATCCAGTCGGCCGCGATGCTGGTGCCGACGACGCGCGGCAGGTGGTAGCTCATCCCCATCTCCGCCCCGGACAGCCCGAGGCGGATCGCGGCGTTGCCGAACGTCGCGGACGCGCCGCAGATCCGCACGTCGGCGGCGAGGCAGAGGGCGAGCCCACCGCCGAACGCCGGCCCGTTGACCGCGGCGACGACCGGCTGCGGCAGGTCCCGCACGACCTGCGGGAGCGCCGCCATCATCTCCTGGAACCGCAGGCGCTCGATCGCGGGCGCCGCCGCGTCCGGGACGTCGCCGCCGAAGTCGCGTACGTCGATGCCCGAGCAGAATCCCCGGCCGGCCCCGGTCAGCACGACCACCCGGACGTCGGCATCGTCGGCGATCGCCGCGCAGGTCTCGCGCAGCGCGGCCACCAGCGACGCGTCGAGGGCGTTGAGGCGGTGGGGACGGTTGAGTCGCAGCACGACCACGCCCTCGGACCGGTCGACCAGCAGCACCGGCGCCGCGTCCCGCGACGTCGACTCCTCAGACCTGGACACCCGCGACACGCCACCATCCCCGATCACTGCCCGCGGTCGAGCACTGTAGCGCCGTCCGCGGCGGCCCGGAAGTCACCGCGTCCCGGCCAGGCCGGTCCAGCGAACGCCGGCCAGGTACTCACGCGTTATCTGGACCGGCGTGCGGTAGGGCACGCCATGCCACCCTTCGACGACCTGCGGCCCCGACGCTCCCAGCCCGAGCACGAAACGCCCCCGGACAGCTGCTGCAACGTCAGCACGGTCATCGCGGTCGCGGCTGGCGTCCGCGCGGGCATCTGCGCGATGGCCGTGCCCAGCCGGATGCGGCTGGTGACCGCGGCCACGTAGGCCAGCGGCGTGAAGGCGTCACTCCCCCACGCCTCACCGGTCCACACGGAGCCGTATCCGGACTCCTCGGCTCCCCGCGCCACCGCGGCGAGCGGGGCCGCGTCCCGAGGGATCCCGGCGAGGCTCAGCCCCAGCTCGACCTTCGACACCGGCACTTTCTCCCCTTTTCTCCTTACTCCGACAGCAGCACGGCCGCGGGCGCGGCCGGGTCGGTGCCCGTCTCGCGGAACCAGGCACCCAGCGCGTGGGTCAGCTCCGCGGATGTCCCGAGCAGTGCGTCGAGGGCGAGCACCCGGCTGTGGAAGTGGTGGTGATCGTGCTCCGTGGTGAACCCGATGGCGCCCAGCACCTGTAGGGCTCGTTCGCAGACCCGGCGGCCGTTGCGGCCCGCCAGGGCCTTGACGATCTCGTCGTGACGGGGTGGGGTCGCCTCGTCCAGGCGGACGGCGACGGTGGTGACCGCCTCCAGCGCGACGCAGTCGGTCCGCGCCCAGGCGAGCAGGTGGCGGACGGCCTGGAACGCGCCGATCGGCTGGCCGAACTGCTCTCGAGTGGCGGCGTGCGCCACCGCGAGCGCCAGGGCGCCCTCCGCCGCGCCCAGGATCTCCAGGGCCATCGCGAGACGGCCGAGAAACCGGCCGCGGGCGCGCGCGGGCTCGGCCGTCCGCTCCGCGACGGTGGCCGTCCAGATGCAAGGGCCGAGCTCCACCTCGTACATGGCCAGGCGCCCGGCGACGGCGACCGGGTGAAGCTCGACCTGGTCGCTCGCGACGACCGCCGCGCCGTGGCCCGGCCGGTCGATGAGCAGGGCCGCACCGGCGACATCCCCGACAACCACCAGCCGCTCCCCGCGCCGTGGCGACCAGCGGCTGACCGTCGCGACCAGCGAGCCCGGGGGCAGGCCGGTCGCGACGAGGAAGGGCTGGGCCATCAGGCCACCCAGCGCGGCGGAGCCGAAGAGCTCCCGGCCCTGGGCACGGAACAGCGCCAGCGCCGCCGCCCGGGCGTCCCGGTCGGAAAGCTCCGACAGGAGGTCCCACCAGCCCAGCGCGTCGAGCGGGTCGCCGCCGTCGGTGGGGGCGCGCAGCGCGAGGCAGGCGGCGTCGACGAACTCGCGGTCGGCCTGTTCCGTCACCGACGTCATGGCAGCCGCAGGATCTGCTTGGCGATGGTGTCCAGCTGCATCTGCTGCGAGCCTCCGTAGACGGTGACGATCCGGGAGAACAGGTAGTCCTGCCGGCGCACGGCCACGTAGTCGTCCTGCATCCCGACCGCCAGGTCCGGGTCGGTCGCCAGCACCCAGTCGTTGACCGCCTGCTCGCCGGCGGCCAGCATCAGCTTCACGAAGGCGGCCTGGGGACCAAGCGCGGCGCCGGCGGCATGCGCCCGCAGCCCCGCGTGGCTGCTGGCCCGGACCGCGGCCAGGTCGAGCAGCGCGTTGCCGAGCAGGGTGTCCCCCGCCGGCGACGGCGATCCCTGGGCGAGGTTGTCGAACAGCTGGCGGTACAGGAAGCCGTGCCGGAACCAGCCGAACGTCCCGCGTTCGTGCGCGAGGATGTGCATCGCGACCCGCCAGCCGCCGCTGCGCTCACCGACGATCCGGTCCGGCCCGACGAGGACCTCGTCGAAGGTGACCTCGGCCAGTTCGTCGGTACCGTTCGCCTGCTCGATCGCCCTGACCTCGACGCCCGGGGAGCGCAGGTCGACGGCGAACGCGGTCAGGCCACGGTGGCGTGACTGGGTGGTCCCGGTCCGCGCGAGGACCAGGCACCA
This sequence comes from Pseudofrankia coriaricola, assembly GCF_032027725.1. Lineage (NCBI taxonomy): Bacteria > Bacillati > Actinomycetota > Actinomycetes > Frankiales > Frankiaceae > Pseudofrankia > Pseudofrankia coriaricola. The sequence continues at coordinate 82,748 of NZ_JASNFO010000052.1, forward strand.
TGTGGCGTACCGGGCCCAGCTCGTCCAGATCTTCCGGCCGGTGATGGCGTACCCGCCGTCGACCGCGACGGCGCGCGTACGGGCACTGGCCAGGTCGGAGCCGGCATCGGGCTCGGAGAACCCCTGCGACCAGCGTTCCTCGCCGCTCAGGAAACGCGGCAGCACCCCCGCCACGAAATCCTGGTCACCCATGGCCACGAGCGTCGGAGCCAGGATCTCCAGGTGCTCGAACAGCGCCATGGCGGGAAGCCCATGCCGCGCCAGCGCCTCCCACATCGCCGCCCGGTGCAGGATGTCGCCACCCAGGCCACCGACCGCCTCGGGCCACCCGTAGCGCGCCCAGCCTTCATCGAACAGGACGCGCATGAGGTCGGACGTGACGGCGACCCGCTCCGCATAGGACGCGACGGGGCGGGCCGCCGCGACGAACGCGGCGGGGCGGGAGGCCAGCCACGCCTCGACCGCGGCGGCGTAGGTAGGCACCTCGGCGCGGAACGAGCCACGACTGTTACCGGATGTCATGTCCAGCATCGGCGTCTACCGGCCGGACTAGCGGGCTTCGAAGCGACGCCGGCGGCCCGCGCTGTTGCTCACTGTCGATCCGTCCGGCCACACCGTCATCGTCGCACCCCATCTCGACCGAACGTCGAGGTCGACGTCGACTTCGACAGTATGGCATACGCCAGGCTCGACCGCGCGCGCTCGACCCGGCCAGACCGGACACCACCGAACACAGCACCGAACAGCACCCCGGAACCACCGAGGGCCCACCGCGCCCCGACGTGAGCTTGACCCCCTGATCACGGACACCTCGCCTGAGCCGGCGCCGTGCCCGCTCCGCCACCCCACGATCATCCGACCCGTCGCTGTCCCAGCCCGGGGAGCGGGCCGGCGGGCCAACCACAACGGGCAGACCACGCCGGCTACCGCCCTGACCAAGCTGGATCAGCGCTCGCTAAGTTCGATTTGTCATCGAAACGTGGAGGTAGGGATGTCACCGTCCGAGCCAGCCGCGAGGTCGCCGGAACGGACCGACCCCACCTGGCTGCCGGCCGAGATCGACACCTCGACCGCGCACCCGGCTCGGCGCTACGACTACTGGCTCGGCGGCAAGGACAACTTCAAGGCCGACCGTGAGTCCGGGGATGCCGTGGCCGCCGCGTTCCCCGAGGTGCGGACCGCCGCGATCGAGAACCGGGCGTTCATGCGCCGGGTCGCGCGGTTCCTCGCCGGCGAGGCCGGGATCGACCAGTTCCTTGACATCGGCACGGGCATCCCCACCTCGCCGAACCTGCACGAGATCGCCCAGTCGTTCAACCCCACGGCGAGGGTCGTCTACGTCGACAACGACCCGATCGTGCTCGCGCACGCGCGCGCCCGCCTGGACTCCGACCCGAACGGGTCCACCGCCTACCTGGACGCGGACATCCGCCGGCCCGACGACATCCTCGGTCATCCCGACGTCCGCCAGGCGCTGGACTACTCCAGGCCGCTGGCGCTGATGGTCGTGGCCGTTCTGCACTTCGTCCCGGATGCCGACGACCCATACAGGGTGGTGTCGCGCCTGGTCTCCGAGCTGCCGTCGGGCAGCTATGTCGTGCTGTCCCACGCGACCAGCGACTTCATGCCGCCGAGCACCGCGACAGGCGTAAACGACGCCGACACAGCCACAAAGGTCACGTTCCAGTTCCGCGGACGCGACGAGTTCGCCCGGTTCTTCGACGGCCTTGAGTTCGTGCCCCCGGGAATCACCTCCGTCGCCCACTGGCGCGCCGACGATGAAAGCCAGCCCCGCCCCACCGCCGCCGAGACCGCCGTCTACGGTGCGGTCGCCCGCGTCCCGTAGCCGCGGCGGCCGGCCGATCACCGGCCTTCTCGGCCTCACCCCGCCGGGCGTATCCGGCGGGACGTACCTGAGTTGCTTGGCGTCCGTCGTCCAGCGCGCGGGCGACAAGGACCGGGATGTCGATCGAGTTGTGGCGTGATTTGTCGCCTGTCCGGGCGGAGCGGGACGCGGGATGATGCTGCCTGTCGCGCAGCTGACGCCGACCTTGAAGCTCTGCTGGTGCGTGGGAGTCTTGCGACGTCGATCGGCGCGGGGCCGCATCCACATCGGGTGGGTGGTCCCGGCGCACCGCTGGAGGCGAGTGTGGCGGTCTACTACTGTTCCGCCTATTTCTGCGACCGGATGATCTCGGTCTCGATGATGCCCGGGGGCAACCCGGTGGCCCACGCCAACCCGGGATCGTTCGCCGGCCAGCACATGATCTGCGGCGACTGCAAACGCCGCTTCTGCCACCAGTGTGTGCAGGCGAAGGCGCGGTGGTTCGACGCCGCGCTGTGCCCCCGGTGTCTCGGCACACTCACCGACCCCGCCGACTGGCCGCAGGTCAAGGACCGGGCCATACCGGCTGAGATCGACCTCGTCGAGCGAGGCAACGAGCTGGCCCGCTCCGGCCGCGACACCGAGGCGCTCGCCGCGTTTACCGAGGCGATCGAGCTGCGGCCGCGCTACATCGACGCGCACTTCTACCAGGGCCTGATGCTCAACGATCTCGGCCGTACAGACGAGGCAGCCACCGCCTACCGCCAGGCCCTCGGAATCGACCCGGGCCACCTCGGCACCCTGCTCAACCTGGAGCGGCTGTACTTGCGGCGTGACCAGCTGGACGAGGCGCTGGCCGTCTGCGAGCAGACATTGCGTTCAGAGCCGAACTTCGTGCTCGGCCACCTCGACAAAGCGGTCGTCCTGCACCTGATGAACCGCCTCGACGAGGCCCTGGCCGCCTGCACGCGCGGCCTGGAGATCGAGCGCGACGGCACGGGAGTCGGCTCGCTGCCAGACCGGACCAACCGTGCCACCGGCCAGAGCATCAAGGCGGCGATCCTGCTCGACCTCGGCCAGCACGCCGAGGCGCTGGCTGCGGTCGACGCCGCGATCGCTGGCGGCGGCGCGACCCCGATCGACCGCCAGAACCGCGGCGAAATCCTGGAAGCCCTCGCTCGTCACGAGGAAACCCGGCGTGCCTGACCGTTCGCTCACCTGGCGCCGGTGCGCTGGCCGACCAATGCCCGCGAGGTCGAGCGCCATGAATCGCATGAACAGCTCCCGACGGAACGCCCGCCTACCGCTACTTCCCAGTCGGCGGGCCCTGCTGCCGTCAGTTGGTGCGCGAGGCTCGGCGGTCCTGACGTCGGATGAGTTCGCCCTCGTCCACGAGCGTAAGCATCGGTTTGCCCGGTTCGCAGAGCATGGTGACGGTGAAGCGCACGGGGATGTCGTCGCGGTTGTTGCCGTCCTGGTAGTGGATGACGTCGCCACCCGGCTCCCAGAACGCCTCGCCGGCCCGGACGACGCGCGCCGGCTCGCCTTCGAGCTCGAACACCATCTCGCCGGCCAGCACATAGCCGAAGGCCGGTCCGGAGTGCCGATGCGGAGGGGTACCAGGGTCGCCCGGTGGGAACTCGACGACGATGGTCATCGCGTGCGCACCCGCCGGGATGAAAGGAGGCTCCGCCTCCTGCACCACGGTGATCGCTGACCGCCACGCGTCCGATCGCGGCTTCTGCCGGGCGGTCGTCGACTCAATGTCCGACATAGAAAGACCTCCAGATCCGCACATGAAAGACGATCACCACGCATCGAACTGTTGATCTATTCTTTCGTTACCGACCGGCGATTCGACTGCCGACGCCGCCAACGGTGGAAATATATGCCGCTTACGGTAACGAACACCACGAGCCAAGGTAGCCATAGGGTATCCGTGGTGTGATGAGCAAAGCAGCCGTCGATGTCCTGCGATTGATAGCAGCCGGCGAAGTTCCTGCGCGCCCACCATTCTTGAAGCGGATAGGCGACGATGAGATCCGCGCAGAGGCCGGATACCGCGCCGAGCGCGGCCCCACGCACTATAGCCGTTTCCCGTGGAATTCCCCAGTCTTCCACCCGGTAGCTTGCAAGCAACAGCAATGTCAGCGTAATTCCAAGAATTATCGAGAGGGCTCTCCATGGACCGGATGCCAGGATAAGCGCGAGAAAGGCGGCCAGCGCGGTTCCCATCAGCGCCCCTGGGTCGATCCCCGCTTCCTGGCTCATTTCTCCCCGCTACTAAGTGAACGCGCCCCGCACTCGCGGCCCCGAGAATAGCGGAGGCGGTGCGTGCCTGCCGGGCAGTTACGTCGTGAGGAGCCCGGGCGTGCGGAGCCGCCGCCGGCTTGGCGATCAGATGGCCGGGTCGGCGGTCAGATCGCCAGCGTCGGGGTGGAGGGGGTGCGGTGGGGCTGCGGGTGGTAGACGCGCCAGGCGGCGGTGAGGCGGCGGACGGCTTCGCTGAGGTCTTCCGGCGTGGCGAGGAAGTGCAGGCGCAGGTATTCGTGGCTGCCCACGCCCGCGTCCAGGCCGGTGCCCGGGAGGATCGCGATGCCGTGGCGCAGCGCTGTCTGGGCGAACGAGGTGCCGTCGCCGCGGGGAAGGCGGACCCACAGCGTCTGGCCGCCGGGCACAGCGGGCGCGTCCCAGTCGGGGAGGTGGCGGGCGAGCTCGGCGCGCAGGTGGTCGTGGCGGGCCTGTCGCCGCGCGGCCTCGCGGCGTTGGATGGCGTCGAGGTGCCCGAGCAGGTCGGCGGCGGCGAGCTGGGCGGGGATGTTGCCGCCGAGGTCGTGTACCGCTCGTAGCCGGCCCAGCCGGGTGATGAGCGGCACCGGGGCACGTACCCAGCCGATTCGCAGGCCACCCCAGACAGCCTTGCTCAGCGACCCGATCGTGATCACCTGGTCGTCGTGGGCTGCCAGCGGCGGTGGTGGCTGCTGGGCACCGGGGAAGCCGAGGTCGGCGAGGGCCTCGTCGTCGATGAGGGCGACGCCCGCGGCGGCGGCGGTCCGGGCGAGGCGCTGTCGGCGCAGGGTGGGCAGGACCGCGCCGGTGGGGTTGTGGAAGGAGGCGATCACGTAGGCGAGGGCGGACCGGTGCTCGGCGGCCGCGGCCGCGAGCCCGTCGAGCCCGACCGGCAGCCCACGCGGCAGCGCGCCCTGCTCCCGGAAGGCCTCCAGCGCGCCGGGATAGGTGGGTGTCTCGACCAGTACCCGGTCGCCCGGCCGCAGCAGCGCGCGGGCCAGCAGGGACAGCGCCTGCTGCCCGCCGCTGGTGACGAGGACCCGGTCGGGTGCGGTGGGCACGCCGCGCCGCTGGTAGCGCTCCGCGATGGCGCGGCGCAGCGCGGGGTGGCCCATCGGGTGGTAGCCGATGTCGCCGGTGATGTCGGCCAGCCGCGGCACGGCCCGGGCGTAGGCGTCGACCAGCTCGGCGGGCGGGGCGTCGGGTGCGGCGCATGCCAGCAGGAGCACGCCGTCCCTCGGCTCGAGCAGGTGCAGGAACGCCGGCGTCTGTGCGGTCGCCCGTGGCGGCGCGCAGGTGTCTCCGGCGACCCGGGTTCCGCTGCCCTGCCTGCGCGTGATGCGGCCTTCCACGGCCAGCAGGTCATAGGCGGTGACGACCGTGCCGCGGCCGACGGCGAGCGCCGCCGCCAGCGAGCGGTCCGGCGGGAGCCGCGACCCGGGTGGCAGTTCGCCGTCGTCGATCAGCGCCCGTATCCGCGCCGCGAGCAGCACATACAGCGGCCCGCGACCCGACGACCACCGGCCGAGGCGTTCCACCCACGCGATTGGCTCCATCGGCGGTCCAATCTAGCGGGATTGGCTCTACTCCGGCGGCGGGCCCCTTCCGACGATGGACGCCATGACGACGTTCGCGCCCAGCGCCATCTCCGCCCTGATCGACAGCCCGGTGCGTTACGACCTGGGCGAGAGCACCTGTCCGCCGCTGAGCCTCGGCGAGCTCGTCGAACCGGCCGAGCTGAAGGATGTCGTGCTCGGCTACGGCACCACGCGCGGTGACGACGAGCTGCGGGGGCTGATCGCCGCGGATGCCGGGGTCAGCGCCGACGAGGTGCTGGTGACGGTCGGCGCGATCGAGGCGATGTTCCTGCTCACCCAGGCGACCTGCGCGCCGGGCGACCGGGTCGCCCTGGTCACGCCGTGCTTCCCGCCCGCCCGCGGCGTTCCGCAAGGCCTGGGCGCCCGGGTGGATCTGGTGGCGTCGTCGTTCGACGACGGCTACCGGCTCCCGCTCGACGCGCTCACCGAGACGCTCACCGAGCGGACCCGGCTGGTGTCGGTCGCCTCGCCGCAGAACCCGTCGGGCGTCCGGCTCACCGACGACGAGGTGCGCGCCCTGCTCGCCGCGGTGGCCGACCGCGCGCCCGGCGCGGTCGTCCTGGTCGACGAGACCTACCGTGAGTCCACCTACGGCGACGCGCCAGTCCCGCCGTCCGCCGCGGCCCGGTCGGCGCGGGTCGTCACCTGCTCGTCGTTGTCCAAGGCCCACGGCGCGCCGGGGCTACGGCTCGGCTGGCTGACCACCACCGACGCCGACCTGTCCGAACGCCTGCGCGAGGCCAAATTCGTCACCACGATCGCCTGCCCCACCCTCGACGAGCTACTGGCCGTGCACCTGCTGCGCCAGCGGACCGCGATCCTCGCGCCCCACGCCCGGCGGCTGGAGCGTGCGCTCGCCGAGTTGTCGGCCTGGGCACGGGACCAGCCCGTGGAGGTCGTCCGGCCGGACGGCGGGGCCATCTGCTGCCTGCGCCTGCCCACTGACCGGTTCCCGGACGGCGCGGTCGCCGGCTTCTACGCCCGCCTCGCCACGCTCGAGACCCGGGTTGCGCCGGGCTCCTGGTTCGGCGAGCACGACCGGGTGTTCCGGGTCGGCTTCGGCCACCTGGCGGCCCACGACTTCAGCGCGGCACTCGACCGGCTCGCCGCCGCCCTCGCCGGCTGAGGCTCCCCGCGGGCCCCGCAACTGGTCTTCGGCGCCGGAGACGACGCCGGCGCTCCCGAACCCTCCGATGAATACCGTCACCACCGAATTTACGGCAGAGCCGATCTTGAAACGTTTCCCAGGCAGGGCCGAACGTCGGGCACTCCCTCGGAAAGCAGCGCCAGATTTCCCAGTCGACACCGTCAGCTCATTCTCGATCACATTGATGTCGAGTTATCATGTAGCCTAACTGCACACGGCTGATCTCATTCCCGTTCAACGTCACCGCCGACGGAAAGGGAACGGTCCATGTCCCGCACCTACGTGGTCACTGGCGCTGCCTCCGGTATCGGTCGGGCCACCGCCGACCTCCTCCTCGGTCAGGGCGCAACCGTGATCGGTGTCGATCTGAAGCACACCGAGGTCACGGTCGACCTGGCCACCAGGGCGGGGCGGGGGGAATTGGTCGACCGGGTTCGCCAGCTCACCGGGGGCCGGCTGGATGCGCTTGTCGCCTGTGCCGGCATTTCCCAACGCGATCCGCGGACGGTGCGCGTCAATTTCTTCGGCGCCGTCGCCACCATCGCCGGTCTGCGTCCGTTGCTGGCCGCGGGCACGAGCCCGGCCGCGGTCGTCGTCAACTCGCTGGCCTGCGTGCATCCGGCCGAACCGGCGGTCGTGGCCGGCTGCCTCGCCGCGGACGAGCCGGCCGCCGTTACCGCCGCGCAAGCCGCCGTCGACCGTGGCGAGGGACATCTCCTCTACACGTCGTCCAAGGTGGCGTTGGCCCGCTGGGTCCGGCGCAACGCCGCCACCGACGACTGGGCTGGCGCTGGCATCCCGCTGAACGCGGTCGCGCCGGGCATCGTCCGAACCGCGATGACCCGCCACCTCGACGATGACGACGCCGCCCGCGAGGAACTGGACAGGGCCGTGCCCATGCCGCTTCGAGGACACGCCCGCCCCGAGCAGATCGCCCCCCTGCTGGCCTGGCTGGCCGGCCCGCAGAACAGCCATGTCACCGGGCAGGTGATCTTCGTCGATGGCGGCGCGGACGCCGTTCTGCGTGGCGACAGCGTCTGGTAAGCGGTCAGGCGGGGGTCAACCGTACGGGGAGCGCGGAGACGCCGCGGACGGAGAGGTGCGGCCGATAGGGCAGTGGTTCCGCGGCGATCTCGATTCGCTCGACCCGGTCGAGCAGCGCCGCCAGCATGATCTCCGCCTCAAGCCGGGCCAGCGGCGCCCCGAGGCAGTAGTGGATGCCCAGTCCGAAACCGAGATGGCGCGCGGCCGGTCCGGCGTAGCGGGTGATGTCGAACCGGTCAGGGTCCGGGAACACCTCGGGGTCACGCTGGGCGCCGGCCAACAGGGCGATGACGCCGTCTCCGGCCCGCAGCGTCTGCCCGCCAAGGTCCACGTCGGCCAGCACCGTGCGCCCCACATACTGGATCTGCGGGTCGAACCGCAGGGTCTCCTCGATCGTCGCGGGCACGAGCGCGCGGTCGGCCCGCAGAGTGGCGTACTGCTCGGGATCCCGGGCGAGCGCGAGGACGGCGTTGGCGACAAGGTTGACGGTCGTCTCGTAGCCGGCGACCAGCAGCAGCACGCACAGGTCGAGCAGCTCGCGATCCGACAGCCGGTCATCCTGCTCCTGGACGGCGACGAGGTCGCTCAGCAGGTCGTCGGCGGGCGCGGCACGACGCTTCGCGATCAGGTCGCCGAAGTAGTCGACGAACCCGCGGGTCGCCTCGGTCCGCTGGATCCGTTCCGGGGGAGACAGCAGCTGGTCGGGGTCCAGCCCGCGGGTGAGCGCGGACGCCCAGTCGCCGAAGACCACCTCGTCGCGAGGCGGCACGCCGAGCAGCGTGCAGATGACCCGCAGCGGGACAGGCCGGGCGAAGGACCCGACGAGGTCGACCTCACCGCGCCCGACGGCGTCGTCGAGCAGGTCGGCGGCAAGCTGGCGGGCCAGCGGGCCGAACCGGGCGATGCGCCCCGCGGTGAACGCCTTGCTGACCAGCCGGCGCAGCCGGGTGTGGGTCGGCGGGTTCGCCCGCAGCATCGACCGCAGCCCCTCGTCGGCCTCGGTGTCCACGCGGAAGGCGCTGTCGGCCATCGACACGTGCCCGACGGCCGGATCCTGCAGGACCCGCATGCAGTCCGCGTATCGGGTGACCACCGCGATGCGCGGTGACCCCGGGTACAGCCAGTGGAAGCGTCCCGCCTCCAGCAGCGCCCGGTAGGCCGGGTAGGGGTCCGACCGCTTGCGCGAGTCGAAGATGTCGAGCGCCCGCGCACCCCCCGCGACTGTGGCGTCCGGCCCGGGGACTTCGGCCGGCCCCACAGCGCCACCGGCCTCCGGCGCGACGTCGGCATCGATCAGATCGCTGGATTCGGTCGTCATGTCGCAGTCCCTCGCGGAGCTGGTCAGTCTTCGGTGATCTGGACGCGGAGTTCCTGGATCCCCCGCACGATCTGGTTGGGCCGGTACGGCGGCGGGTCCGCCAGGGGTGTCATCCGGGGTGCGCGCCGGGCCAGCGCCCGCAGCAGCAGCTCCACCTCCAGGCGCACCATCGGCGCGCCGATGCAGTAGTGATGCCCCCGCCCGAACCCGAGATGGCGTGGCACCCACTCCTGCCCCGCGTAGCGGGCCAGATCCAGCCGGTCGGGCTCGGCGAAGGCCTCCGCGTCCCGGTTACCTGACGCAAGCAGGATGATCACAGTGTCGCCCTCGGCGAACCGCTGCCCGGACACCTCGGTGTCACGCACCGCCCGCCGGGTGGTCAGATGCGCCGGGCAGCAGAAACGCATCAGCTCGTCGACCGCGGGCCCGGCGAGATCGGGATTGGCCCGCAACGCCGCGAACTGGTCCGGATGACGCATCAGGGCATCCAGCGCGCCACCGATCAGGCTCACCGTGGTCTCATGGCCGGCGACCAGCAGTACGACCAGCGTCGCGAGCATCTCCTCGTTGGTCAGCCGGTCGCCCTCGGCCTCGGCCAGCGCGAGCGCGCTGATGAGGTCATCCACCGGCTCCGCCCGGCGGCGCGCCACCAGCTCGGTGATGTAGTCCCGGATCGCCCGCGCCGAGCTCTGCCGATGGTCGACCTCCGCCGCGGACAGCAGAACGTCCGGGTCCAGGCCTCGCGAGAGCCCCGACGACCACGACCGCACCGCAGCGTGATCGGCCACGGGCACACCCATCAGCTCCGCGATCAACGTCAACGGCAGCGGGTAGGCGATCGCCTCGATGAGGTCCACCTCACCCGCCGCGATCGCGGCGTCCACCAGCTCGTCCACCAGATGGCTGGCCCGTGACCGGGTCGCATCGATCCGCCGCACGGTGAACGCCCGGCTGACCAACTTGCGAATACGCGTGTGGTCCGGCGGCTCCATCCAGAGAAACGAGGTCGGCAGGTCCGAACCGTCACTGTCCGGATGCATGGTGTCGCGCTCCTCGGCGTGGCTCCACGCCGGGTCCTGCAGGATCTCCTCGATCTCCCGATATCGCGTCACCAGACGCATCCCCAGCGGACCCGGCGCGAAAGGCCCCGCCTCGCGCAGCACCTTGTAGTTCGGGAACGTGTCGTGATGCCACGCCGGATCGAAGATGTTCACCACCGCCTGCTCCACGGTGAGCGCGGCCGGACCCCCACCGGACGACGCAGCGACGCCCGCGGCGGTGGGACCTTCGGTGGTCGGGGCTTCGGTGGTCGGGGCGGCGGCGGTGAGATCGTCCACGGACAGGCCTTTCTCGTTGGTCGGACGGGGCGCCGGCGGAGGCTCGGGTCAGTGCGGCGCGGCTGCGGTCGGGAGGACCCGGCAGGCGCGCACGAACCGTTCCAGTTCGTCGACGCGGTCGGACGGCGCGTCGACCGCGCGCCGCACGACCCGCACGAGGTGGTCGTAGGCCTCGGTGTGGTCGTACCGGGCGGTGTCGGCGATCCGCAGCGCCCAGCGCCAGTAGCCCTTGAGCGTGTCGGCCAGCGGCATCCGGAACTGCGCGATGGCCTCGCGCATCGGTTCGACGACGGCGTCGCCGTACCGGCGCAGATAGGCCTCGACCATGTCGGCCATGAAGGTGAAGTGGCGCGCCTCGTCCCGGCTGAGCCGGCCGAGCACGTCGGCGAGCACCGGGTCACCGACGACGGCCCGCAGGTTCTGGTAGTAGATCTGGGTCGCCTTCTCCTGCACGAGCGTGTAGGCGAACAGCGCCGCGGGATGTTCGTGCGGCAGGCTGAAGCGCTTGCGCCCCTCCGCGGCGAGCTCGCGCCGCAGGGACGACGCCTGCGCGATCCCGGACTCCACCTGGTAGCGGAAAAGCGCGCGGGCGTGGCTGTCCTCCTCCTGTGCCCACCGCACCGTGAAGTGATAGACCTCGCGGTTGACCAGGAAGGTCTCGAGGTCCACGTCGGCGTCGAGCGGGAACCGGCTGCCGTAGAGCGCGAAGTAACCCGGCAGGTGGTCCTCGATGAAGGTGATGAACTGGACCGCGGACCGCTGGCCCTCCGTGAGTCGATTGGCGTCGGCGGCGGCCCAGTCGAAGTCGTGCTCGACATCCCAGCGACGGGTCACCGGCGACGCGGTCATGAAGGCGGTCACGGCGCTGTCGAGGTCGTCGGCGGGCAGCCCCACCGAGCGCACCGGGACCGGGCGCGCCGACAGCGGAAGGTCGGGGCCGAGGTCGGCGGCGGTCACGCCAGCGCCTCCGCGAGACGGCGGCGGATGCGGCCGTTGGTGCTCACGTCCAGCCCCGTCAACGCGGCGAACGCGCGGCGGATGTTGTCCTGCAGCCGGTCGAGCTCGCCGTCGGCGGCGATACCGGCGAGGAACAGCTCGAACGCGGTGTCGATCGTCTCGTGGTTCGCGAGCTCCTCCAGCCCGCTCTTGAACACCCCGACCGGATGCTTGATCCGCGACTCGGACGTGTAGACGTAAAGCGTCTCCAGAACCGAGGGCAGCTCCCCCGGATGCGCGTCCAGGCGGCGGCGGGCGTAGTGCAGGAACTCCCGCGCATGCCCGGCCTCGTCCCGGCTGGCCCGCGTCATCAGCCCGCTTAGAACCGGCTCCTGGACCCACGCGGCCACCGACCGGTACACATGGTTGACCGTCAGCTCCGAAATTATGTTCGTCGCGAGCGTCGCGCTCGGCGTCGTACCCGGCGCATACGGCGCACGCATCGCCTCCACCGGCGCCACCGGCATCACCACGCCCACGGCGTCCAGCCAGGTCCGGAAAGCGAAATGATGCTGGAGCTCCTCGTAGCCCCAGACCGCGACGAACGCCGAGAAGTCGTAGTCGTCGAACTCGTTGAGGAAGCCGTGCTGGGCCGCGATCGAGTTCGCCTCACCCATCACGGCACTCTTGACCATGGTCACGTACTCGGGCCGCACCAGATCCTGGTCGATCTCGTCGAACGGGAGCTCGTCGAGCGTCCAACGCTTGCGTTCGTAGTGCCGGAAGACGTCATAACCGTGCATTGGGCTCAACCTCCGTCGAGATCGGGGCTCATCCGGCTACGGCCGGTCCCCGGCCGCGGCCCGGTCACCAGGCCCGCGGCCGGGCGAATCCCCGGGCCGTCTGGTGCGTGGGGTGGGGATGTCGACCGCCGCCCGCGGACCCGCGGCGTGCTGGAACTCCGAGGCGGGGAGACCTCGGAGCTTGCCGAGAATGACCTCGACGACCGCCGCCGACTGCGAGTCCAGGTAGAAATGACCACCAGGGAGGACACACAGGTCGAATGACCCCTGTGTGTGGTCACGCCATCCGCGGGCGGCGTCGACCGAGACGGCGGGGTCCGCGTCTCCGGTCAGCGCCGTGACGGCACAGCGCAACCGCTCACCGGCGCGGTGACGGTAGCGGTCGACCGCCCTGTAGTCGCTACGCAGAGCCGGCAGGATCAACGGCAGCAGCTCGGTGTCACCGAGCAGCTTCAACTGCGTTCCGCCCAGCTGCCGCAGGTGGGCCAGCAGGGCCTCGTCGTCGCGCTCGTGTATCGCCTCGCCGCCGTGAACCGAGGGCGCGGACCGAGCCGACGCGAACACGTGGATGACCGTGTCGGGCGTTGCCCGCTCAAGGCGCAGCGCGACCTCGAACGCCAGCACCGCCCCCATGCTGTGGCCGAAGAGGGCCATCGGGCGGTCGGCGTGCCGAGCCAGGGAGTCACAGATCCGGTCGGCCATCTCGCCGATGTCCTCGATGCATTTCTCTGCCCGGCGGAACTGCCTTCCCGGATACTGAACGGCCAGCACCTCTACCGCGGGCGCGAGTGACCGGGATATCGGGTGGTAGAAGCTGGCGGAGCCGCCCGCATGGGGGAAACAGACCAGCCGGCAGGGGGCGAGTGGCGCGGGGTGAAAGTTCTGGATCCACAGGTCGCGTGCGGTTGTCATAGGCATTCGGACTGCCCCACTCCCATTAGTGCTTCTGGGGACGGGGGCCTCCGGAGGTGCGAAGGACGAGCATTTTCGCACCTCCTTTGGCCCTCTAGTGCTTCTGGGGACGGGGCCTCCGGAGGTGCGAAGGACGAGCATTTTCGCACCTCCTTTGGCCCTCTAGGCCGCCGCCGCGGCGGAGTCGATGAGGGCGAAGAGCTGGCCGGCCCCCACCGGCGCCTGGCGCGACTCTGTCCGCGGCGCCAGTTCGGTGCTCAGGTGGTCGGCGACCGCCGTCACCGACGGATGGTCGAAGGCGAGCGTCACTGGCAGGACGAGGCCGGTCGCGCCCGCGAGCAGGTTCCGGAACTCGACGGCGGTCAACGAGTCGAGGCCGAGATCGGTGAACGGATCGTCGGGCGGGATCGTCTCCGGGCTGGGATGCGCCAGGACGTCGGCGAGCGCCCCGCGAACCAGCCCGAACAACACCCGGTGCTGCTCGGGCGCGTCGAGGCCGGCCAGCCGCTGCCGCAGGGCCGCCGGGGTGGACACGGATGCCGAGGTTCCGGTGGCCGGGGCCGTGCGACGGCCAGGTGACGGGACGAGTCCACGCAGCAGGCGTGGCATGGCGGCCTTGGCGGATCGCCGCCGCAACGCCGCCCGGTCGAAGGCCACGGCCAACGGGACCGGCTCGGAGCCGGCGAGCGCGGCGTCGAGCAGGCCGAGCGCGTCCTCGGGTGCCATCGCGGCTATGCCGGACCGGGCCATCCTCGCCAGGTCGGCCTCCGCGAGACCACCGCTCATGCCCGCGTCCGCCGCCCACAGCCCCCAGCCGATCGAGACCGCGGGCTGGCCCGTGTCGTGCCGCTGGGCCGCGAGCGCGTCGAGGAAGGCGTTGGCCGCGCCGTAGGCGGCCTGTCCCGGGTTGCCCAGGGTGCCCGCCAGGGAGGAGAACAGCACCAGCCGGGTTCCCGGGCCGTCGACGGTCAGCTCGTGCAGGTTCCAGGCGGCGTCGACCTTCGCCCGCAGGACGGCGCCCACCCGCTCCGGGGTGAGCGAGGCGATCAGCCCGTCGTCCAGCACGCCGGCGGCGTGGATGACCAGGTTCAGCGGGTGCTCGGCGGGAACGTAGGCCAGCAGCCGCGCGAGGGCCTCGCGGTCGGCGACGTCGCAGGCGGCCACGGTGACCTCGGCGCCGGCGGCGACCAGCTCGGCGCGCTGCTCCTCGGCACCTGGCGCCGCCGCGCCGCGCCGGCTGACGAGGATCAAATGGCGCACGCCGTGCCGCGCCACCAGGTGGCGCGCGACCGTCGCGCCGAGCCCGCCGGTGCCGCCGGTGACCAGAACGGTCCCCGCCGGGTCGGCATCCCAGGCCGCCGGGTCACCCGGCGCGGACGCCGTCGCGACGACCAGCTCGGGCACGTGGGCGGTGCCGTGGCGCAGGGTCAGCTCCGGTTCCCCCAGGGCGAGCAGGCCTGGCACGGCGGCGAGCGAGGCCCCGTCGTCGTCGATGTCGAGCAGCACGATCCGGCCGGGATGCTCCGACTGGGCAGACCGGACAAGTCCCCGCACCGCGGCCCCGGCCAGGTCGCTCACCCGGTCGCCCGCCACCGCCCGGACCGCGCCGCGGGTCACGATGACGAGGGTGGTGGCGGTGAGGCGTTCGTCCGCGAGGAAGTCCCGCACCGTGCCTAGCGCCCGCTGCGCCTCCGCGTGGGTGACCGCCGCGACGTCGCCGCCTTCGCCGGTGCCGGTGGAGGTGTCGGTGAGGGCCACGACGACGACCGGCGTGCCGGCCGTGGCCGCCCGCGTGAGGTCGGGATGGCGCTCGACATTCCGCGGCAGCCCGGCGAGCATTGCTGCGTCGTCCCCGACGATCGACCAGCGGACGTCGACCGCGGGCCGCTGGGCCGGCGGGACCGGATTCCACCGCACCCGGTACAGCGCGCCGCGGGGGCCGGGTCCGGTCCCCGCCAGAGCGTCCGTCCGGACCTGTCGGGTCACCAGCGTCTCGATGGCGGCGACCGGGCGCCCGGCCGCGTCGGCGATCTGGACGCGGACGGTGTCACCGCCCGTCCGGCTGAGCCTCACCCGCACCGCTCGCGGTCCGGCGCCGTCGGGGCCGGTGTGGTCGAAACGGACACCGCGGAACGAGAACGGCAGGCGCGTGCGGTCGTCGGCCTCGACGCCCGAGGCGATGACCGCGCCGTGCAGCGCCGCGTCGAGCAGGGCCGGGTGCAGTGCGAACCCCTCGACAGCGACGTCCTCGTCCAGCGCGGCCTCCGTCCAGACGTCCGGTCCCGATCGCCACGCCGCCCGCACGCCCTGGAATACCGGCCCGTAGTCGAGTCCGAGCCCGGCCAACGTGTCGTAGATCCGGTCCGCGGGCACCGGCTCTGCGCCGGCGGGCGGCCACGACGCCGCGACACCCGGTGACCCGTCGGTAGCCGGCTGGGCCGCCGACGCCTTGGCGAGGGAGCCCGCCGCGACCACGGTCCACGGCTCGGCGTCCACGGACTCGGCCCCGGCCCGCGCGTACACCGTGATCCGGGCGTGGCCCGGCAGCTCGTCGGCGTCCACCGACACCTGGATGCTGACGTCGCCGTCGGGCGGCAGCACCAGCGGCGCCTGTAGCGTCAGCTCGTCGACGACCGGGAACCCGGCCCTACCGCCCGCCCAGGCGGCGAGCTCGGCCAGCGCGACACCGGGTACCAGGACGGTGCCCGCGACGGCGTGATCGAGCAGCCACGGGTGTGCCCCCGCCGACACCTCGCCGGTGAACACGAACCGACCTGGTTCGGCCAGCTCGAGGGCGGCGCTCAGCAGCGGATGGTCCGCGGCGGTGACTCCCGGCCCGGACGGGCCACCGTCGTCGGAGGCGTCCAGCCAGTGCCGCCGTGCCTGGAAGGCGTAGGTCGGCAGGTCGACCACGCTCGGCGTGCGAGGGGTGAAGAACGCGGGCCAGTCGAGCGCCGCTCCGCACGCGTGCAGCTCGCCGAGCGCGGCGGCGAGGCCGGCCGGCTCGGACCGGTCGCGGCGCAGCGCCGGCACCAGGGCCGCGCCGGCGTCCTCGGGCAGCGACGCCCGCGCCATCGCCGTCAGCGTGCCGTCGGGGCCGAGCTCGACGTAGACGTCGTGGTCTCCCGCGCCGCAGGCCAGCACCGCGTCAGCGAAGCGGACCGGGGACCGGACATGCTCGACCCAGTACCGCGCCGAGCGCAGGCCGTCGTCGGCGCGCGCTCCCGTCACAGCGGAGATGATCTCCAGCGTCGGCGGGTGGAAGGTCAGCCGCTTCACCACGTCGCCGAACTCGTCCAGCATCGGCGCCATCAACGGCGAATGGAATGCGTGTGACACGGTGAGGCGCCGTACCTTGCGGCCCCAGCCCTGGATCAGACTCACGATCGGCTCGACGGCGCTCGCCGCTCCGGAGAGCACGACCGCGTCCGGACCGTTGATCGCGGCGATGCCGACGAGATCCTCCACGCCGGCCAGCAGTGGCGCGACCTCGGTCTCGCTCGCCTGCACCGCCACCATGAGACCGCCCGCCGGCAGGGCCTGCATCAGCCGGCCCCGCGCGGTGACGAGTAGCGCGGCATCCGCGAGCGACAGCGCGCCGGCGACGTGCGCGGCGGCGATCTCCCCGACCGAATGCCCGGTGACGACGTCCGGGCGGACTCCCAGCGAGCCCAGCAGCCGGAACAGGGCCACCTGCAGCGCGAACAGCGCGGGCTGGGTGTAGGAGGTCTGGTCGAGCAGGGCGGCCTCCGGCGCCTGGGGCGCCGCCCACATGACGCTGCGCAGCGGGCGGGTCAGGTGGGCGTCCAGCTCGGCGCAGACCTCGTCGAGAGCGGCGGCGAACACGGGGAACCGCGCGGCCAGTCCACGGCCCATCCCGAGCCGCTGACTGCCCTGGCCGCTGAACAGGAACACCGGCCGGACGGCGCGAGCCCGACCGCGCCGGACATCGCGGGAGCTGCCTCCCCGGGCGAGCACGTCCAGCCCGGCGAGGAGGTCGTCCAGGCCGGCCGCGACGACGACCGCCCGCTCGTCGAACGCCGCGCGAGTGGTGGCGAGGGAGTAAGCCACGTCGGCGGGCTCGAGCGACGGCCGCTCCCCCAGATGGGCGCGTAGCCGCGCGGCCTGGGCACCCAGTGTTTCGGCGTCGCGTCCGGACAGCACGAAGGGCACCGCGGCGGGTTCTACCGGGGAGTCGTCGGCTGGAGTGGTGGCCGGCGCGGGGGGCGTCGCCCCGGCCACCACGCCCGCCGACGAAGCCGCCGGCGCTGTCTGGGCCGTCGGTGCCTGCTCGATGATCACGTGGGCGTTCGTGCCGCCGATGCCGAACCCCGACACGGCCGCCCGCCGAGGTCGTCCGGTCCTCGGCCAGGTGACGGTCTCGGTGAGCAGCGACACCGCGCCCGCCGACCAGTCGACATGCGGCGAAGGCTCGTCGACGTTCACCGTCGCCGGCAGCACGCCGTGCTCCATCGCCTGGACCATCTTGATCAGGCCGGCGACGCCCGCGGCCGCCTGGGTGTGGCCGATGTTCGACTTCAGCGACCCGAGCCACAACGGCCGCTCGACAGGACGGTCCTGCCCGTAGGTCTCCAGCAGCGCGCCGGCCTCGATCGGGTCGCCCAACGGCGTACCGGTCCCGTGCGCCTCGACGACGTCTACCTGGTCGCCCTTCAACCCGGCACTCGCCAGCGCCTGCCTGATCACCCGCTGCTGGGCCGGACCGTTCGGCGCCGTCAACCCATTGCTCGCCCCGTCATGATTCACCGCCGAACCCCGCACCACCGCCCGCACCCGATGACCCAGGCGCACCGCATCCGACAACCGCTCCAACACCAGGAAACCGACGCCCTCCGACCAGACGGCGCCGTCGGCCGCGGCCGCGAACGGCTTGCACCGCCCGTCGGCCGCGATCGCTCGCTGCCGGCTGAACTGGACGAAGGCGGCCGGGGTGGCCATGACGGTCACACCGCCGGCCAGCGCGAGCTCACACTCCCCGGAACGCAGCGCCTGCGCCGCCAGATGCACCGCCACCAGCGACGACGAGCACGCGGTGTCGACCGTGACCGCGGGCCCCTTGAAATCGAAGTGGTAGGACAGTCGCCCGGTGGCGACGCTGCCGGCGCTGCCCATCCCGACATATCCCTCGACGGCGGCCGGGATCGACCGCACGCGCGAGCCGTAGTCGTGGTACATCACCCCGGCGAACACCCCGGTGGCGGATCCGCGCAGCCGGGTCGGGTCCAGCCCGGCCCGCTCCAGCGACTCCCACGCGGTCTGCAGCAGCAGCCGCTGCTGCGGGTCGATCGCGACGGCCTCCCGGTGGCTGATCCCGAAGAAGCCCGCGTCGAACTGGTCCGCCGCGTCGAGGAAGCCACCGCGGTTGGTGTAGGACGTGCCGGGGTTGGCCGGATCAGGGTCGTACAGGTGGGCAAGATCCCAGCCCCGGTCGGTCGGGAACTCGCTGGTCGCGTCGATGCCGGCGGCGACCAGCTCCCACAGGTCCTCCGGCGAGGCGACGCCACCCGGGAACCGGCAGGCCATCCCGACGACGGCGATCGGCTCGCCCTGGCCCGCCGCGTCGCCGCGCGGCTCGGCGCCGCCCGCGCCGTCCCGTTCCGCGAGCTGGCGGCGGACCTCGACCAGCTCGGCGGTCGCCCGCTTGAGGTAATCGCGCAGCTTCTGTTCGTCTGCCATGGCGTTCACCCGTCGTCTCGGCGGTGCTGGATATCTCGACGTCGGTGAGGCCGTCAGGCCGAAGGGTGCGCGCCAATGGCGAAGCCGCGCGCACCCGGAGGCTCGAAGGCTCCGGTATCAGGCCTCGTTGTCGATGAGCGCGAAGATCTCGTCGTCGGATGCTGCCTCGATCTGGTTGGGAATCCCGCTGGCCGGCATGGGGGACGCGGGCGAGGCGGGGCCCGCGGTGGCGGGCAGGCGGCTGTCGAGGTACTCGGCGATGGCCGCGACCGTCGGATGGTCGAAGACCATGGTCGCCGGCAGCCGCAGCCCGGTGGCCGACCCCAGCCTGTTGCGCAGGTCGACCGCGCCGAGCGAGTCGAACCCCAGCGCCGCCAGCGGCCGGCTGACGTCGACAGCGTCCGGGCTCGAGTGCGCGAGCACCGCCGCGACCGTGGTGCGGACGTGGTCGAGGACAACCTGCCTGCGCTCCGTGGCCGCGCTCGACGTGAGGCGCAGCAACAGCGGCGGCGTCTCGGGCGTCTCCGTCCGATCGGCCTCGTGCGCGGCGGCGGCGGTGTGCGGCGAGCTTCCGCCCGTCAGGAGCCGCAGGATGGGGCGGTCGCCGGCGTCGTCCCCGCCGGCCCGCAGGCCCGCCAGGTCGAAGCGGGCGGCCACCACGTGCGCCGCGCCGAGTTCCAGCGCGGCGTCGAAGAGGCTCAGCGCCCCGTCAGCGGGCATCGCCTCGATGCCGGAGCGATGCAGCCGGGCGAGACCCGCCGCGTCCAGGTTCTGGGTCATCCCGCTGCTGGGCTCCCACAGGCCCCAGGCGATCGACACCGCCGGCAGCCCCAGGGCGTGCCGGTGGTGCGCGAGCGCGTCCAGGAACGCGTTCGCGGCGGCGTAGTTGCCCTGGCCCCCGTTGCCGAGGGTCGCGGCCACCGACGAGAACAGCGCGAGCAGCGGCGGGTCGGCCACGCCCGTCAGCTCGTGCAGGTTCCACGCGGCGTCGACCTTCGGGCGCATCACCGCCTCGAGCCGCGCCGAGGTGAGCGACCCGACGACACCGTCGTCGAGAACCCCGGCCGCGTGGACGACCGCGGTCAGCGGCCGGTCGGCCGGTATCCCTTCCAGCAGCTCGACGAGCTGCGCCCGGTCCGCCGCGTCGCAGGCGACGACCTCGGCCCGTGCGCCGCGCTCGGCCAGCTCGGCGACGAGCTCGGTCGCGCCGCCGGCCCGCGGGCCCCGACGGCTGGTGAGCAGGAGATGGCGAACCCCGTGCCGATCGACGAGGTGGCAGGCAAGCAACGCGCCGAGCGTCCCCGTGCCGCCCGTGATCAGAACGGTCCCGCTCGGGTCGATCGCGGACCTCGGGGTGGTCCGCGTCGGCCGTGCCTGGGTAAGACGCGGGATCCTGACGGCCCCGGCCCGCAGCGCCAGCTCCGGCTCACCGGTCGCCAGCGCGGCGGCCAGCAGGGCGGGCGGCGCGTCGTTCTCGACGTCGACGAGGACGAACCGGCCCGGGTTCTCCGTCTGCGCGGAACGCACCAGGCCGCACACCGCGGCGGCCGCGAGCTCGATCCGCTCCGTGGCGGCGCCCGCCCCGTCGCCGGTCACCGCGCCTCCGCGGGTGAGCACCACGAGCCGTGACCGCTCGAACCGGTCGTCGGCGAGCCACCCCTGCAGCAGGGCGAGGACGCGCTCGGCGGCCTCGCGCACCGAGTCGGCGGGCCGGGCCGGGTCCGTCGGGCTGGCGCAGTCGGCGACGACGACCGCCGGCACGTCACCGGCGAGCGCCGCCAGGTCGGCCGCCGCGGCGCCGCCGGCACCGCCCGGCGTGCCTGGCGCCCGCGTCCCGGCGCCCAGATACACCCAGCCCGCATCAGGCGCGGCCGGCACCGCCGAGCCCCGCCCGCCCGCGGGCGTCCACTCGACGCCCAGCAGCGGGTCGCGGAGCATCGCGGCGAGCGCCCGCAGCCGAGCGACGGGTATTCCCCGCAGGACGAGCGCGTCGACCTGGGCGACCAGGGCTCCTTCCGGATCCGCGACGGCGACCCGTACCCCCGCCTCGCCCTCGGGCGTCAGCTGGACCCGCAGCCGCGTGGCGCCCTCGGCGTGAACCCGCACGCCGTGCCACACGAAGGGCAGCTGGATCTGCGTCGCGTCGTCCGCGCCGAGGCCGGTGAGCACGACTGGGTGCAGGGCGGCGTCGAGGAGCGCGGGGTGCAGCGAGAACCGCCGGCCCGCCGCCTCCTGGCCGCCGGGCAGCGCGACCTCGGCGAACAGGGTGTCGCCGGCCCGCCACATCGCCCGCATGCCCTGGAAGACGGGGCCGTAGTCGTAGCCACGGGCAGCCAGGGTGCTGTAGGCGTCCGTCAGATCGACGGGGTCCGCGCCCGGTGGCGGCCAGGCGGCCGCCCAGTCGGCCACGGCCGGCCCGGCCCCGGCGGGAGCGACCCGCCCCACCGCGTGGCAGGTCCAGGGCGCGTCACCGGCATCCCCGTCGGGCCTGGAATAGACGCTGACCGGCCGGGACCCGTCCGGGCCGTCGGCCGCGCCGAGTACGACCTGCATCGCGATCGCGCCGTCGGATGGCAGGACGCAGGGCGCCTGCAGCGTCAGCTCCTCCAGGCGCGCCGGCCCCGACCGTCCGGCCGCGGCGAGCGCGAGCTCGACGAAGGCGGTGCCTGGCAGCAGGACCGTCCCGTTGACTCCGTGATCCCGCAGCCAGGGCTGGGAGCGCAGCGAGATCCGCCCGGCCAGCACCGTCTCGTCGCGGCCGGCGACGTCCATCACCGTGCTCAGCAGCGGGTGCCCGGCGGCCGGACCTCCGGGTCCGGCGGCGCTCTCGGCGGCGGCGGCGGCCGGTGCCAGCCAGTACCGCCGATGCTCGAACGGGTAGGTCGGCAGGTCGACCGTCCGGGCTGACGGACCGAAGGCGCCGGCCCAGTCCACCCGGCCCCCGCTGGTGTTCAGCTGCGCCACCGAGGTCAGGAAGCGGGACATCCCGCCGTCGTCGCGACGCAACGACCCGATCACCGTGCCGTCGACGTCGGCGTCGTCGAGGACGTCCTCCACGGCGATCGTGAGCACCGGGTGCGGGCTCGCCTCGACGAAATGCCGATGCCCGTCGGCGACGAGGGCCCGGATGACGGTGTCGAAACGCACCTGCTCGCGCAGGTTGCGGAACCAGTAGGCGGCGTCGAGGCGGCTCGTGTCGATCGGCTCCCCGGTCACGGTGGACACGAAGGAGACGTCCGAGCCGCTGGCCGCGACGTGACCGAGGCGACGCAGCAGCGGCTCGCGCAGCGCCTCGACGTCAGCGGAGTGCGACGCGTAGTCGACGGGGATACGCCGGGCGCGCACGCCCCTGGCGACGAACTCCTCGACGAGGGCGTCCACCGCGCCGGGCTCACCGGCCACGACGGTGACCCGGGGGCCGTTCACGGCGGCGATGTCGAGGCGCGCGGCGCGCCCCGCCAGCAGCCCCCGCACCTCGTCGGCCGACGCGGGAATGGATGCCATGGTCCCGGTGCCGGCGAGCGAGGCCAGCAGCTGGCTGCGCAGCGCCACCACCCGCGCGCCCTCGTCGAGTGAGAGCGCGCCGATGGCCGTGGCCGCGGCGATCTCGCCCTGGGAGTGTCCGACGACGGCGGCGGGCCGCACTCCGTACGCCGCCCAGAGCTCGGCGAGCGACACCATGACCGCCCACAGCGCGGGCTGCACGACCTCCACCCGCTCGAACGCCCGCGGGTCGCCGGTCCCCCGCACGACGTCGAGGAGCGAGAAGTCGGCATGGGGAGCGAGCGCGTCATGGCAGGCGGACAGCGCGCGGCGGAACGGCGCCGAGGCGGCGAACAGGTCGGCGGCCATGCCGCGCCACTGCGAGCCCTGCCCCGGGAAGACGAGGACGGGCGCGGTGTCACCGGACCCGACGGCCTGGATGACCTCCTCGGCGGCCTCGCCGTCCGCGCGTGCCCGCAGCCCGCGCAGGAAGTCGGCGCGCTCACGTCCCAGAACGACCGTCCGATGGTCAAAGGTCGCGCGGGTGACGGCCAGCGACAGTCCGACGTCCCGCGCCTCGGCCGAGGGACTGGCCTCGACGAAGTCGGCGAGCTGCCGGGCCTGGGCGCGCAGCGCTGGCTCGCTCGTGGCCGAGAGGACCCACGGGACGACATCGGGAGCACAGTCCGACCCGTCGGCACCGGCGTCACCCGCGGCTGGGTCATCGCCCATGGCCGGCCCGTCGACGGCGGAAGGTGCCTGCTCGACGATGACGTGCGCGTTGGTGCCGCTGATGCCGAAGCCGGAGACGCCCGCGCGGCGAGGCCGGTCGTGGTCGGGCCAGGTGATGGTCTCGGTGAGCAGGGACACCGCGCCCGCCGACCAGTCGACGTGCGGCGAGGGCTCGTCGACGTTCAGCGTCGCCGGCAGCACGCCGTGCTCCATCGCCTGGACCATCTTGATGACGGCCGCCACGCCGGCCGCGCACTGGGTGTGGCCGATGTTCGACTTCATCGAGCCGAGCCACAACGGCTGCTCGGCCGGCCGTCCCTGCCCGTACGTCGCCAGCAGCGCGCCGGCCTCGATCGGGTCACCCAACGGCGTACCGGTGCCATGCGCCTCGACGGCGTCCACCTGGTCGCCGGACAACCTCGCGTTGGCCAACGCGCGCCTGATCACCCGCTGCTGGGCCGGACCGTTCGGCGCCGTCAACCCGTTGCTCGCCCCGTCATGGTTGACCGCCGAACCCCGCACCACCGCCCGCACCAGGTGACCGAGGCGCACCGCGTCCGACAACCGCTCCAGTACCAGGAAACCGACACCCTCCGACCACGCGGTGCCGTCGGCCGCGGCCGCGAACGGCTTGCACCGCCCGTCGGTGGCCAGTCCCCGCTGCCGGCTGAACTGGACGAACAGGCCCGGCCCGGGCATGACGGTCACACCGCCGGCCAGCGCGAGCTCACACTCCCCGGAACGCAGCGCCTGCGCCGCCAGATGCACCGCCACCAGCGACGACGAGCACGCGGTGTCGACCGTGAGCGACGGTCCGTCGAGCCCGAGGACGTAGGAGACCCGGCCCGACGCGACGCTCAAGTGGACGCCGGTCAGCAGGTGGCCCATGGTCTCGGCCACGGGCTCGTGCAGCCGCGGGCCGTACTCCTGCATCATCGCGCCGACGTACACGCCGACCGGCCGCCCGCGCAGCGTGGACGGGTCGATGCGGGCGCCTTCGAGCGCCTCCCAGGACACCTCCAGCAGCTGCCGCTGCTGCGGCTCCATCGCCGCGGCCTCGCGCGGTCCGATGTGGAAGAACGGAGCGTCGAAGAGGTCGGGGCCTTCGAGGAAGTGGCCGTGGCGGGTGTAGCAGGTCCCGACGCGGTCGGGGTCGGGGTCGTAGAGGCCGTCGACGTCCCAGCCGCGGTCGTCGGGGAACTCCGAGACGGTGTCCACGCCGTCGGCGACCGCCTCCCACAGCCGCTCCGGGCTGGTGATCCCGCCGGGGAACCGGCAGCTCATCCCGACGATGACGATCGGGTCGTCCGCCTCCGCCGCGGCCGCGGCGCCACGGCCGCCGGAGCTGGCGGGAGCGGCCAACTGACCGGCGACCGACGCGTCGGCCTCCGTGGCCGCCGCTGTCTGCCGCGCGCCGCGGGCCGCCGCCTCGTCCAGGGCCTCACGCACATGGGCGCACAGCAGCTCCGGTGTCGGATAGTCGAAGACGAGCGAGCCGGGAAACCGCAGGCCCGTCGTCGCGCTCAGCCTGCCCCGGATCTGGACCGCGCCCAGCGAGTCCACTCCCAGCGCGTGGAACGTCCGCGTCATGGGCACCGCGCCCGGCCCGTCATATCCGAGGACGTCGGCGATGGCCGATCGCACCAGCTCCCGCGCCGCCTTCGCGGTGTCCGCCGACCGCGGCGCCGCAGACGGCACCGTGGCGGTGGGCGTCACGGCGGACGGTGTCACAGCCGGAGACGTCTCGCTCGGAGACGTCGCGACCGGAGACGTCGTGGCGGTGCGGGCGGAACGTGGCATGTCGAGCCAGTGACGGGACCGGTGGAACGCGGAGGTCGGCAGGTCGACGATTGGGCCGGCCGGGTAGTCCGACAGCCAGTCGACGGGCACGCCGTGCGCGTACGCTTCCGCCGCCGCGCGACGGACACGGTCCGGCCCACCCTCCCCGCGCCGCAGGGTGCCGAGCGCCACACCGTCCACGTCGGCGTCGTGCAGGATGTCGAGGATGCTGGCGCCCAGCATCGGGTGCGCGCTGGATTCCAGGAACAGTCGATGGCCGCGCGCCACGAGGTCACGGACCGCCAGGTCGAAGCGCACGGTGCCGCGCAGGTTGGCGTACCAGTAGTTCGCGTCCAGCGCGGTGGTGTCGAGGAGCCCGCCGGTCAGTGCCGACACGAACGGGATGTCGCCCGCGCGCGGCGTGACAGGCCCCAGGAGGTCGATCAGGCGTTCCCGCAGCGGTTCGACGAACGGGGAGTGTGACGCGTAGTCGACCGGGATCATCCGGGTACGGTGACCGGTGCGCTCCAGGTCCGCGTGCAGCAGCCGCAGAGCCTCGGTCGTGCCCGAGACGACCGCCGAGCGTGGGCCGTTGACCGCCGCGAGGTGGAGCTCACCGCCGGCGGCGTCGATCCTCGCGGCCAGCTCCTCGGCGGACAGCTCGACCGCCATCATCGAGCCCGACCCGCGGATGCCGGCGAGCTCGCGGCTGCGCAGTGCCACGATGCGCGCCGCGTCCGACAGCGACAGCCCACCCGCGACGGTCGCCGCGGCGATCTCCCCCTGGGAGTGCCCCACGACCGCGGCGGGCACCACGCCCATCGAGCGCCACACCTCGGCCAGTGACACCATCACGGCCCACAGCGCTGGCTGGACGACGTCGTCGCGCTCGTGGTCGTCCCGCTCGCCGCCGCCCTCGGACCCGCGGGCGCGCAGGGCGTCCATGAGCGAGAAGTCGGTGTGGGGCGCCAGGGCGTCGTGGCAGTCGGACAGTGCGCGGCGGAACGGCGCCGACGAGACGAGCAGGTCGGCCGCCATGTCGTCCCACTGGGCGCCCTGCCCCGGGAAGACCAGCACCGGCGCCTCCTCGCGGGGCGCCGTGCCTTCGATGAGGTGCTCGGTGGCCCGCCCGGCGGCCAGGGCGGCGAGGCCGGCGCGGTGCCCGGCGCGGTCGGCGGCCAGCACCACCGCGCGCCGGTCGAACACCGACCGCGTGGTGAGCAACGACCGTCCGACGGCGACGGCGTCCAGCTCCGGCCGCTCGTCCAGCAGGGCGGCGAGCCGGTCGGCCTGCGCGCGCAGAGCCGCCGTCGAACGCGCCGACAGGATCCACGGCACGGCCGGGGCGTCGGGCACGGACCGCTCGGGCGTCGGAGTGGCGGTGCCAGCCGCGGGTTCGGACGGCTCGGTGGACAGTGCGCCGTCGCCCGGGTCGCCACCGGCGGGTGCCGGCTCGCCTGGCGCCTCGGTCAGCACGACATGGCTGTTCGTCCCGCCGACGCCGAACGAGCTGACCCCGGCGACCAACGGCTCGCCGGGCCGCGGCCACGGGCTCAGCGAGGTGTTGACGCGCAGGCCGAGCCGGTCCAGCGGGATCCGTGGGTTGGCCCGGACGAAGTGCAGGCTCGCCGGGAGCTGGCGGTGAACCAGGGCGAGCGCCACCTTGATAAGGCCGGCGATCCCCCCGGCGGCCTCCAGGTGACCGATGTTGGTCTTGACCGAGCCGACGGGTAGCCGCGCCCGCGCCGGACGTCCCGCCCCGACCACGGCGCCGAGCGCCGCCGCCTCGACGGGATCGCCGACCGGGGTGCCGGTCCCGTGCAGCTCTATGTACTGCGCGGCGGACGGCTGGACGCCGGCGGCCTCGTACGCCCGGCGCAGCACGTCCTCCTGCGCGTCGGCGCTGGGTACGGCGAGGCTCGCGCCGCCGGTTACCGCGAAGCCACCACCGCCGTCGCTGCCGACCGCGCTGCCCTGGATGACGCAGTACACGCGGTCGCCATCGGCCAGCGCCGCCGACAGCAGCTTGAGGACGATCAGGCCGCCGCCCTCACCGCGGACGAAGCCGTTCGCGCGCTCGTCGAACGTGAAGCAGCGCCCGTCGGGCGACAGCGCTCCGAAACGCTGGGCGGCGAGGGCGCTCTCCGCGGCGAGGTTCAGCTGCACGCCGCCGGCCAGGGCGAGCTCCGACTCGCCGGAGCGCAGGCTCGCGCAGGCCAGATGAACCGCCACCAGCGACGACGACTGGACGGTGTCGATGACCAGGCTCGGACCGCGAAGACCCAGGACGTGCGAGACCCGGTTGGCGATGACGCCTCGGGCGAGCCCGGTCATCGTGAAACGGTCGGTCAGGCTCCTGTCGCGACGTGCGGCGAGAATCGCGTAGTCGTCGCCGGTGGCGCCGACGAAGACCCCTGTCCGGGTGCCCTGCACCGAGACGGGTGGGGTCCGCGCATCCTCGAGGGCCTCCCAGGCCAGCTCCAACGCGAGCCGTTGCCGGGGATCCATCGAGTCGGCTTCCCGGGGCGAGACGCCGAAGAACTCAGGGTCGAAATGGTCGACCTGGTCGAGGAAGCCGGCGGGCGAGCCGACGGTTCCCGGGCCGTCGACCCGCCCGACCGGGGCTTTGCCGACCGCGTCGACTCCCTCGCGCAGCAACCGCCAGTACTCGGCCAGGTTAGCGGCTCCGGGCAGTCGGCAGGCGATTCCGATCACGGCCACGGGCTCGACCCGCACCGGTCCACCCGGCGCACTACGCACTATCAGGTTCGCGGATTGCGTCGTCATCTGGACAGCCACCTCCGATCGATCAGGTGTGTCAGTACGGAGTCGGAATCAGGGGTGGACACGGCGGTACTCGTCACCCGGCCGGCAGGATTCGGCGGGTCTGCCGGCCGACGGCGAGCAACGTGCCGGATGGGCTCCACAGGCTGCTCGAGTCGACGCTCCAGGAGTCGCTCGCCTGTTCGGTACGTACCTCGATCAGCGACCAGCCGTCCCGCTCGCCGAGCCGGTCGAGACCGTCGGTGAAATGCACCGAGAACTCCGCCGTCGGAACCGGGACCGGCTCGGTCGTGAGCGCGTAGATCGCCGGCGGCATCGAGTCCAGCATCACGACGGCGGCCTCGGCGGGGTCGAATCCCGGCTCCTCGAGCCGCATCCAGGCGACCAGGCTGGGATCCGTCCCGCCGCTCAGCGGCCGCGCGTCGCCGGCCATGCGCACCCGCAGGTGCTGGACGAAGGGGACCACCTCGGTGGTGAACCCGGCATCCGGGCAGTCCCGCGGCGGCGGCACGGCGGGCGGCCGGGTCGGCAGGTGGGTCGGAGCCGCCCGCGCGGCCAGCAGCGTCGTCGCCAGCACGGCCGGCGCGCCGCCCTCCATCAGGGCCGCGCGCGTGACGACGCTCGCGGCGCCTCGCCGCACGACCTCGGTCGACAGGCGCAGCCCGCCGTC
Organism: Pseudofrankia coriaricola; assembly: GCF_032027725.1. Lineage (NCBI taxonomy): Bacteria > Bacillati > Actinomycetota > Actinomycetes > Frankiales > Frankiaceae > Pseudofrankia > Pseudofrankia coriaricola. The sequence goes on from NZ_JASNFO010000052.1 coordinate 111,102, forward strand.
CTGGACGGGCCGAAGCAGGGACGCGTGCACCGTGCGGGCGTCGAGCCCGCCGGCGTGGGCGCGTGCGTGGCGCAGCAGCAACGCGACCGTCAGGCCGCCGTGGACGCCGCTCCACGACCACCAGCTCCGGTCGATCGGAGGGATGTCGAGGTCACCGCCGTTCGATGCCGCACCGCCGCGCACGCCGACGGGTGGGCCGCCGGCATCGCGGGCGTCGGTCGCGCGGCTCGCGCCCGCGACGCCGGACTCGGGGACGCCTGCCATCGTTCTTTCGCCTCCTGCCCGCGATGCCTGCCGGGTCACGCGTCCGCCGCGTGCCCCGCCGGCTCGGAGACGTCGACGAGCGACGGCCCGGCGTGCACCAGCCTGCTGATCTCGTCGACGTTGAGGAACTCGACCTCGCGCAGGTTCTCGAGGACCGTGTCGACGGCGAGGTCGTCCTGAGCCAGCACCGCCCGGGCGATCGCCGGCGGCGCGATGAACTCCGGCACGCTGATCAGCCGCGACCCGAAGAGGTAGGCGTGGCGGGCGGTCGCCTCGTCCCGTGCCGACGCGGAGAACATCAGCCGCTCCAACGCGTTGAGCGGACGGGCCGTCGCGAAGCTCTCGAATATCCGCTGGTAGCCGCCGACCTCGACCTGATGGCGGCCGGCGTACGCCGCCAGTCCTCCATCCAGGTCGCCCTCGCCGAGCACCGCGGGACCGAGCGCGTCGACGAGCCACGCCGCCGACTGCATCCCCCAGGCACAGCCGATGCCCCACATCGGGTCGGTCGACAGCGCCGCGTCGCCGATCAGCGCGAGCCCGGGCGCGAACGCCCCGCGCGACCGCAGCGGCATGTCGTTCATCCCGATGTACTTGGACACCAGCGGGACATCGTCGATCGGCGGAGCGTCCGGCAGCTCGCGGACGTACTGGTGGAAGGCGCCCGGTACGTCCTCGCGGAACGCCGCCAGGTGCTTGGGTGTCTTCTCCGGCGCGACGATGAGGACGCTGATGCCGTTGTCGTTCGGCATGCAGTAGGCGCCGTCCGGGTTCAGGAACCAGATCTGGGTGGGGGGATGGTCGCCCGGCTGCAGGTCCTGGAAGTAGGCGAAGTAGGCGAACCGGTTGTTCGGGGCCTCCCGCACGGGGACGCCGCTGAGCTGGGCGACCGTCGAGTCCCGGCCGTCGGCGCCGACGACCAGTCGGGCTCGCAGCGACGCCTCCTGACCACCGGTCGTCCGGGTCCGAACGCCGACGATCCGGTCGTCCTCGGAGATCAGGCCGGTCACCGACTGCCCGAGCCACAGTTCGACGCCGGGCGTCTGAGCGGCGAGCTCGCGCAGCATCGGGTCGAGGATCTTGCGCCGGAGGTTGAACCCGTGCGGCAACGTGCCGCCCGGCGCCGCCTTGGGCGAGATCCAGCCCCATTGCGTCCAGTAGTTGGACACGTGCGGCACCGCGCCGGCCGCCTCGAGCCGAGGCCGCAGCCCGAGGCGGTCGATCACGGGCACCGCGCAGGGCTGCAGGGTGTGCGTACAGAGCACCTTGTACGTCTCGATGTTGGAATGCTTTTCCAGGAGCAGTACACGAGCTCCCGCGCGGGCAAAGAGCGCGGCCGCGGTGCAGCCGGCAACGCTCGCACCCACCACGATCACGTCAGGATCGTTGGTCATGCGGTCACCTTCCCACGAGGACATGCCGCGGCCGGAGCCACAGCCGTTTGTTTCTCCGAACGGAGGCCGAATTCCTGGACAGGGCCCGACAAGGCGATGCCGACCACATCGGCGGCTGTCGCGGGCAGGCCAAAATAGAGGCGGCCAGGTATGTCCGGTTGACCAGAACCGTTTGCCCAGGAGCGGGGCGTCCTGAGGCATCGTCCCAGCTGCCGATCGGCGGCAACTGACTGAATCGACCGCGCTCGAGCGGATCACCCGGGCGGATCACCCGGCCGCAGGTAAATCAGGAACCCGTTCCAGATCCTTACCGGGACCCGGGTCCGACTATGTCTACTGGGATGTCACCGGCTCGGCGGCCGGCGCATTGAAGTGATCGAGAGTGCTATGATCGGGGCTGTTGGCCAGGTCACGATCTCGCCGTCATCCTTCGATCTGTCCTACGAGGAGTCAATGTTCGTCGAACAGCCGCGCCGATAGCATACGCGACCCAGGAGAATCGCAGCTTAATAGAACGGGTGAACCAGGTAGCTGCCTGTTGGCGGGGTCAGGTCAGAATAGAGTCTGCCGGATCTTCACCGGGCACGGTTGAGGGGTTTTCCGGCGCGCGGACATCGAAGACGGCGCCCGGCTCCGCCGTGAGCACCCGGCCGCCGTACACGGACTGCGCGGCTTCCCGCTGGGCGTCGACCCAGGAGGGCGCCGCCGAGACCAGATGGGTGAGAATCAGCGTGTCGGCACCGGCTTCGGCGGCCGCCCGCCCGGCCTCCGTCGCGCTCAGGTGCCCGTGCGCACCGTTGTCGGTGGTCGCCCGTGTCGCCTCGGCCAGGAACACGTTCACGTCGCGGGCCAGCGGCAGTAACCCGTCGGTCATTCCGGTGTCCCCGGTGTAGGCGAGGGTTCCGGCCTCGCTCTCGACCCGGATTCCACAGTTGGGAATGGCGTGTCGCAACGGATGAAGGCTCACCTCGCAGTCGCCGACCACGAAGGAGTCGTTCGGCCTGTACTCCCGAGTATCGAAGGCCACCTCGAACGCCCTTTCCAGGATCGGCAGCGTCGGGATCGGGAAGACGCGGATGAGCTGGTCGAGCAGGGCACGGCCGCCTTCGGGTACGTACAGCGGAATCGGCGGGTCCGCCTCCGCGCCAGCGCCGTCGACCACCTCTTTCGGAACCCCGTGGTCGCCGCGCATCCGGAGGGCCATGAGCAGCCTGCCGATCGGCAGCAGGTCATAACAGTGGTCGAGATGAAGATGACTGATCACGACCGCGCCGAGCTGCCGGGGCCGGAGTACCGCGCCCAACGCGGTCGCCGCGCCAGGGCCACAGTCCAGCAGGATATGCGCCCCTGGCGTCGTGGTGAGATAGCTCGAGCTGGGATGGCCTTCGGAGGGCACCCCACCACGACAACCAAGCACAGTCAGGCGCATCATGACATCCAATCGCTGGTCCACTGACGTCATTTCCGGTAATGCGACCACCGCCACATGTGGGCGGTGACGAAGGTTTGCCTCGCCGAGGCGGGACGCGGCGTCGGCAGATGTGCCGTCGACCGATGTGCCGCGCAGGTGTGCAGGTATGTCGCGCAGGTGTGTCGCCGACGGCGACGAGGGCCGACACCGTCGGACCTACTGGGCCGGCAGCTTCCCGCGCCGGAGGATGCGGAACACCATGCCCGGCCGCAGCAGGGCCGACCGGGGGTCCACCATGTGCATCTGCCGCATGAACGTCCGCGCGACGACCGGGTCCACGTGCGAGGCGATCAGCATCCGCTTCACATAGGCGTTCATCAGCCGGCCGCGGGTGGTACGCCGGCCCTCGACGGCGGGATGCGCGAGGTCGGCGCCCGTCGAGGTCTGCCAGGCAGTGTCGACCACGCGGCCGGCCTCGCGGTAGAAACGACCCGGCAGCCCCGGCCGGCTGGATGCCAGGCAGCGCTGGAGCACCCTGGCCTCCTGCGCCGCGGTCGTCATGCCCTGGGCGTACACGGGATTCAGGCCACACAGCGCGTCGCCGATGGCGATGAAACCCTCGGGCGGCGTCGGCGTCCGCTCGTAGTAACGACGCCGCGAGCCACGAATGCGGTACGGCACCGGATCGGTGAGCGGCTCGGCAATCATGAGAAGATCGTGGATGTCCTGGGACGGCAGCGTCCGGGCATAGGCGAGGAACCCCGCTTCGTCGTGCGGAGGGTGATCCCCGAGAGTGCCGCCGAGCGTCACCAGCCAGCGGTCGTCCTCGATCGCGACCGCCGCCGCGCCCCGCAGACCGGGCGTGACCGTCATGTTGACCGCGACGTCGCCGTCCAGATGCTCGGGCTTTCGCCGATATATCCGGGTCGTGTAGCAGGCGTCAATGTCGACCCTCTCCTCGGCCGGGCGCGGCTCGCCCAGCGCGGCCAGCCAGTCGGGCGCCCGGGAACCGCGACCGGTGGCGTCCACGACCAGGTCCGCGTTGATCACATCACCGCTCTCCGGGGCTTGCTGGCCGTCATCCGTGCCGCCGCGGGTCACCCGCACGCCCACGATCCGACGGGGGTGCCCGGGCGCCTCGACGAGACCGACAGCCGCCGTTCGCGGACACAGCTGAACCGTCGGCAGGGCCGCGAGCCTCGCCCGCAGGATGGTCTCGAGGAATGGCCGGCTCGCCAGGATCGTGTTCAGGCCGGCCGACGTCGACTGGGCTCGGAGCCCGGCGAGGTACCAGCGGGTGTTGACCAGCACGTCGCCCAGCGTCGCTCCGCGCTCGATCAGCTCCTCCGTCACCCCGGGGAAAAGCTCCTCCATGATCTGGCGCCCGGAGTCCATCAGCCCGTGCAGGTGCCGGCCCTGCGGCACGCCCCGTCTGGGAACCATGTCCACCAGGTCGTCCCGGTCAATGACCGTCACTGCGCGGAAGGTGTCGGTGAGGACCCTCGCGGCCAGAATGCCGGCGATGCCGGCACCGAGGACGACCGCGTGGTCGCGCCCATCCCCCCGCGACGGCCCGGTTCTGGCGGCCGCGTCGGAGTCTGTCATCGTCCGTCACACCTCCCAGCCATCGGCCGATTCCCTGCCGATATAGATGGAGCGGTCCCGAGGCACGCTGGTCGCGTCCCGGTGCGGCCTCTTGGCGCCGCGGTCATCGTGGCGATCGTGGCCATCGCCGATCGAGCAGGTCAAGGCGGGTGAACAGGCGCAAATAGGGCCAGAGCCGCTGGCTATCACCCACCGCCATTGACCTGGGCCTTCTGCCGGCAATCCCACGGAGTTGGCCGCCCGTTCACTCCCTGGCCAACAGGATCTGCATGCGCGGCATCCGCGCTCCGCGGCGCGACGCCGGCGACGACCCGGCACGACCCCACATGCCGCATGACCAGCGAAGCACGGCCTCGCCTGCCCAATACAGAGCCGCCGGACACTGGTTTTGGAACTCGACCGTGATCGACCTCACCAATTGCGCACTGCACTTGTAGCTTATAATTCGCCGTCGGATGCAATCACATCACGAGCACAGGATCGTGACCGCCCAGTGTCCCGCGCCCGTGCGCGCGCCGTGACCGGGGCGCGCCGGGTGCGATGACCAGAACCTCGGAACCGCTACTTCGCGGCGCCGCGCCGATCCTCGCCGCACCAAAACTCGCGATCATCGAGATACGCAAGACCTCGGCAGTTCCGCCTCCCAACACACGGCCGTAACCGCTCGTTAGTCGAGCCACCTAGACTCCGAGCAAGAGGGAGCTGCGAGCAAGAGGGAGCTGCGAGAGGAAGAATAATGGAGTTCAGACACCTCCTGTCCTTTCTAGCAGTCGCCGACGAACTACACTTCGGGCGGGCCGCGGCGAAGGTCCACCTGACTCAGCCAGCGCTGAGCCAGCATCTGCGCCGTCTGGAGCGGGATCTCGGCGTCCAGCTGATGGAACGAACCTCGCACGACGTCCGACTGACGCCCGCGGGCCGAGTGTTCCAGGTGGAGGCCAAGCGTCTCATCGACCAAGCGAAACGGGCGGAAGCCGCCGTACAGGACGTCGCGGCGGGCCGGACCGGATGGATAAGGATCGGATTCAATCTGCCGGCCGCCGAGCGTGTTCTGCAGCCCGCGCTGGTCAAGCTGAGCACGACCAACCCGGGCGTGGCAACGCACCTGTGGGAGCAGGGCAGCGCGCAGCAGTTGGAGCGCCTTCTCCAGGGACAGCTCGACGTCGGCTTCCTCTACGGACCGCAGCCAACCGGCGATCTACGCTCGCGAGAGATAGTCCGGATACGACTGGTCGCCATCGTCGGCGACCACCATGAATGGGCGGGACGAGAAAAAATCTCATTCCGTGAACTGGCTGAGCAGCCGTGCATGCTGTGTCGGCGCGAAACCTCTCCCGCCATGTACGACGCAATCCTAGCCGTCGCCCAACGGGCAAAGACGACCCTGCGAGTCATCGCGGAGACCGACGACACGGGCGAAGCAAGGCTCCGACTCGTGACTCGCTCCGTAACCGCGATCGCCTCCATGGAGCGGGCCCGAACCCTGAAGGGCACGGTGGCGGTGCCGATCGTCGACCCCGTGCCGGCCCTCCCCCTGCGGATCGTGTGGCGGCCCGCGGCGAGCAGGGCCGTCACGGCCCTGTTGGACAGCGTCGACGCGGTCCTCGCCGAACGCGCGGCGGTGCCCTCTCCCCGCCACGGTTGACCGGGTCCGTCGTCCCAGACGCCCGACCGCGGCGCGGGGGCGGCGAGGCGCGATAGGGCCCCGCGAACCAGGCGGCCGCGGTTCGATCCCACCGACGCCGCGACCCGAGTGGCAGGCAGGTCGACAACAGACGCAGCTCGTGTCCGGACCTCCGACTGCCTCGGCTCTGCGCAACGGCGACTGTCCGCGTCGACCCTCGGACACGGTCGCCAGCCGACTCGGCCCCGAACCGGGCAGCCGCCCGCGTGCCGGCGGCGCCGAGGTCCACGCCGACGCCCGCACGCGCGCTCCGGCCTCTCGACGCTCCCGGGTTCGCCTGCCCCCGGTCGCGGCGGCCAAGGCCCGCCCGGGACCCGGCGCCCGCGCGCCGATGGCGATTAATTTTCGTTATGACGCCTTCAGAATGTCGGTGTTGCCTGCGGACAGAACGGCGAGCACTATCGCAGCGGCGGTCCTGCCCGCAATCGCCACGGGCCCCGGATCGGGTGCCTTCAACACCGGAGCGCTGGGTTGGCCAGCATGTTCCGGCGCATTCCGCGCCGCCGATACGGCTGGTCGAACGCGCGGATGACGGACGAGAGGCGAATGTTCGAACGCCGGTAGACCCAGGCTTCACCGACTGGACGTTTTGACGCCCGAACTTCCCGAAATACTTTTCCCGAGGGGGCCATGAAATGATAGGCCGGATCCACTGCGGACGGCTGTGGCGGCTGGTGCCCGCCGCGCTCGCCGTCACCGGCGTGCTCGCCGCGGCCGCGTGCGGCGGCGGTTCGACGTCTTCGTCGACGGACGCACCGACCAGCGCGGCAGCGGCGGCGATCCCGACGCTGGACAGCTCGACCAAGGTGACGATCAGTTTCCTGTCCTACAACTACGGCACGCCGGGCCTGGGCGGGACGGGCACGCAGGCGCTGCTCGACGCCTTCCACAAGGCGTACCCGAACATCACGGTCAAGCCGCAGGGCGTGCCCGTGGCGGACGTCCTGACCAAGCTGCGCACGGACACCGCGGCCGGCACTCCCCCGGACGTCGCCCAGATCGGCTGGAGCAAGATGTCGGAGGCGCTGCAGGCCTTGCCGGTCACCCCGGTGCAGCAGATCCCGTCGGCCTCGGAGTGGCAGGCGCACACCGCCGGCATGTCCGCCAACATCCTCTCGGCGGTCTCCAGCGGCGGCGTGGTGAAGGCGATGCCCTACACCATGTCCATCCCGATCCTCTACATCAACGCCGACCTGTTCCGGAAGGCCGGCCTCGACCCGGACAAGCCCCCGACGACGATGGACCAGGTCAAGAAGGACGCCTTGGCCATCAAGGCGACCGGCGCCGAGGGCATCTACATCGGCGTCGCGGACGACAGCAAGTCCGACTTCCTGACGCAGTCCGTGGTGAACAGCAACGGCGGCAGCCTGGTCGGCAAGGACGGTGAGGAGACTGTCGACTCGCCGGCGGCGGTGGGTGCGCTGACGGCGATGGGGGACCTGACCAAGTCCGGGGCACAGCCGGCGGTGAGCTCGGCCAGCGCGGTGTCGGCGTTCACGAGCGGAAAGCTGGGCATGCTGCTGACCAGCACGGCGCTGATGACCAGCGCCCAGAAGGCCGCCACCGGCAAGTTCGAGCTGCGCACGTCCGGTTTCCCGACGTTCGGCAGCAAGCCGGCCAAGCCGACATACTCCGGCGCGGGCCTCGCCATCCTCGCCAAGGACGACGTGCACAAGCGGGCGGCCTGGGAGTTCGTCAAGTTCGTCACCAGCGAGGCCGGCTTCGAGATCATCACGTCGCAGATCGGGTATCTGCCGCTGCGGCCGGCGGTGGCGACCAAGCTCGCGGGCACCCCGATCCTGAAGCTCCTGCAGCCGTCGCTCAGCCAGCTCGACACGGTCACGCCGTACACCTCCTTCAAGGGGACGCAGGCGAACCAGGCCGTGGTCGCGCTCCAGGACGAGGCGGTGGCGCCGATCGTGCTGCGCGGGGCCGACCCCGCGCCGACACTGGCCTCGGTAGCGGACAAGATCCGGAAGCTCACCACCTGACCCACGACGATGACCATCATTGAGGCACCCGCCTCACCGACCCTCCGGGGGCGCGCCGCCAGGCGTGCCCCCGGCACCGGTATCCGGACCCGGCTGGCACCCTGGGCCTACCAGGCGCCCGTCGTGCTCTCGCTCATCGTCTGGGTCTACGGGCCGCTCGTCTTCACGGCCGCGCTGAGTCTGCTCGACTGGAACCTGACCTCACCGTCGGGGTCCTTCGTCGGCCTGCGCAACTATCGCCGGTTGGTGGAGGAGCCGGAGTTCCCGGCGGCGCTTTCCCGCACGGCCCTTTACGTGCTCACGATGTTGCCCTTCGCCACCGTCGTGCCGATGGCCCTGGCGATCATGTTGTGGAAACGGCCGGGCCGAACCAGCGACGTCTACCGGTCGCTGCTGTTCCTGCCCGTCGTGCTCGCGCCGGTGGCTACGGCGCTGACCTGGCGGTTCATCCTCGACCCGCTCAGCGGAATCGTGAACACGGTCTTCGGCGAGATCGGCCTTCCGCAGCGTGACTGGCTCGGCGACCCGTCGACCGCGTTGTGGACGATCTCCCTGATCACGGCCGCCAGGTTCGTCGCGTTGAACATGCTGCTGTACGGGGCGGCACTGGCGGCACTGGACCGCCGCGCGTTCGACGCGGCGAGGGTCGACGGCGCGACCGAATGGGAGATCACCCGGCATCTCGTCGTCCCGCAGCTCGGCGGCACGACCGTCCTGCTCGGCTTCCTGTGCCTGGTGTTCGCGGGCCAGTGGACGTTCACCAACATCGCGGTACTGACACAGGGTGGCCCGGTGGGAGCCACCGACAACGTCTACTACCGGCTCTACACCTACGCGTTCACCTTCTTCGACGCCGGAACCGCCGCCGCCGCCGCGGTCACCATCGTCGTCCTGCTCACCGCCCTGTTCGGGGCATCGTCACTGTTGCGGAGGCGCCGTGCGCAGTCGTGACCCCGGGCTCGCCGCGCTGGCGGGGCCGGCAGGGCCGCCGGCCCCGCCGGCCGGTCGAGACTCCCCGCCCGACCCGCCCGACCGGACTGGCCTGCCTGGCCGGGGAGCGCGGAGCGGCTGGGCCGGTGGCGCGCGGGGCGCGGGGCGCCACGCGGTGCTCGCGCTGACCGCCGTCGGAGTGCTGTTCCCACTGCTGTGGGGGTTGTCCGGGTCGTTCAAGCCGGGCACCGACGTGTTCGACGCCAACCCGCTGCCGATCCCGGCGACGCTGGCGAACTACCGCTTCGCGCTCGAGGACTTCCCGATCGCCCGGCTGCTGCTGAACACCTTCATCACGGCGGCCGGGGTGACCCTGCTCCAGCTCGGCGCCGGGGTGCTGGCCGCCTGGTCGTTCGTCCGCTTCTCGCACCGTGGCCAGCGGGTGGTGCTCGCCATGGTCACCGTCGCGCTGGTGGTCCCACCGCAGGCGCTGATCATTCCACAGTTCCTGATGATCTCGCACCTGCACCTGCGGGACACCTTCGTCGGACTGGTCGTCCCCCAGCTGTCCACCTGCGCGCTCGCCGTGCTGCTGCTGCGCGAGCACATCCGCTCGATCCCGCCGACCCTGCTCGGCGCCGCCACCCTCGACGGCGCGACGCACGGCGAGACGTTGCGGCTCGTGGTGCTCCCGCTGCTGCGCCCGGCGCTCAGCGCGGTCGCGATCATCGTGTTCATCACCACCTGGAACGAGTACCTGTGGCCCGCGCTGGCCGCCCCCAGCCCTGAGCACACCACCATCCAGATGGGCCTGCGGCTGTTCAGCAACCAGGAGGGCCCCGACTACGGCCCCCTGCTGGCCGCGGCGATGCTCGCCACCCTCCCCGTCGTCGCCGTCTACCTGCTCGCCTCGCGGCGCATCACCGACGCCTTCTTGCAGTCCGGACTGCGCTGACATCCCGCCCGCGCTCACGGCAGGTTAAGGAATCCAATGACACCTGGGATGTTCCCGACCCGGCAGGCCGATCTGGCCCTGACCCCGCCGAGGGCCCTCGGCGACGGGCCGCGCGACGCGCCCTCGCCGGGCGCGGCGCCCCCGGACGCCGGGCCGGCGGACACGGAGGCGGAGACGGACGCCGTGGCGGAGACGGAGACGGACGCCGTGGCGGAGGCGTCGGCGTCGGCCGGCCTGGAGGCGTCTGGCGCCGCGGTCGACGACGCCGACGCCGACGTCGGGGGTGTGCTGTTGGACGGGGTCGTGAAGCGGTACGGGACGCAGACCGTGCTCGACGTTCCCCGGCTGCACATCCCGCACCGGTCGTTCACCGTGCTCGTCGGCCCGTCCGGCTGTGGGAAGTCCACCGGCCTTCGGGTCGTCTCGGGCCTGGAGACGCCGGACTCCGGCACCGTGATGATCAATGGACGGGACGTCACCACGACCCCACCCGGCGGCCGCGGCGTCTCGATGGTCTTCCAGGACTTCGCCCTCTACCCGCATCTCACGGTCGAGCAGAACATCGCCTTCAGCCTGCGGCTCGAGGCGAAGCACGACCGGCGCGGCGGCCCCAGCCGCGCCGAGATCGCCCGGCGGGTCACCGATGCCTGCGAGATGCTCGGCCTGCAGCCGCTGCGCCGCCGCCGCCCCGGGCAGCTCTCCGGCGGCGAACGCCAACGCGTCGGCGTCGCCCGCGCCATCGTCCGGCGCCCGGGCGTGCTCCTGCTCGACGAGCCGCTGTCCGCGCTCGACGCCCAGCTGCGCCAGCATGCCCGCGCCGAGCTCATCCGGCTGCACCGCGAACTCGGCAACACCGTCATCCTGGTCACCCACGACCAGCTCGAAGCTCTGTCCATGGGCACCCACCTGGTGGTCATGAAGGCCGGCCGGATCGTCCAGGCCGGCTCCCCAAGCGACGTCTACCGCCGCCCCGCGCACACCTTCGTCGCCACGTTCGTCGGCAGCCCGGCGATGAACCTGCACCATGTCGACGTCGTCTCCGATGCCCAGGGCAGCCGGCTGACCGCGGCCGGCATGTGGGCCACCGTGCCCACGGCTATCCCGCTGCCCCGGGTGAGGGTCGGATGGCGACCGGCCGACGGAACGCTCGAGCCCTTCGCGGCCGGCCGGCCGAGCGAGCCGGGTCTGAGCGTGGAGGGCACGGTGGACGTCATCGAGTTCACCGGCGACACGGCCGTCGTCCATGGCATCTCCCAGGGGGCCGCCGCCGGCCGGAGCGCTCACGATCTGCCTTGGACCGTCGTCATCCCGGCCCGGCAACCGGCTCCGGCTGTGGGAGAACGGGTCACGGTCCGCGTTCCCCACACCCACCTCCACCTGTTCGACCCCGACGACGGCCACCGGCTGGCCGAGGGGGCCGTGGGTTGAGCCCACGGCACCCTCCCGCCGGGCGACCAGCTGGTCGCCCGGCGGGAACCTCCATTGCCGCGTGCTCGCCGCCGTCGGCCACCGGCGCGCCGGAGCCTGTTCGTCCTCGTCACGCCGCCGCGGCCGCCGGCTGATCGTCTCCTCGCCGTGATAGGCCGATTTGTATCGGCTCCGCAAGCTTGACGGCGATCCAGGCCACGACCGAAGCTCGATTCAGGTTCACCGGTAGCAGTCAGCCTCGGACAGCATCGCCTCGCGGCAGTCGATCCCCGCGCGGATATTCGTGGCGCCGGCTCTTTATGCCGCGCGTCACGCCAGGAGCGATTCGCTCCCTCCTCCATCCGACCGACTATTCATCGCGTCGGCGGTATGAACAGTCCTCGAGCAATCCGCTCGCGCGATGAATCGCGAGCACCCCCGCCGAATACCCACCGACATTCGCCCACCGCGCGCCCGCCCTCGTGAGACAGGAGCGAAGAAGATGCTCGCCGGTAGTGTCGGTAACCTCACCGACGCCCTGGCGGCGGTCGTCGCCGCCGATCCCGAGTGCCCGCTGTCGTTTCCCTCCGAGGGCCGGGACATCTCGGTCCGTGAGCTGGCCACGGCGTCCGGTGCCGCGACCGTCGCGCTTGCCGGCCTCGGGGTCGAGGGCGGCGACCGGATCGGGGTGCTCAGCCGCAACAGCCCGGACTTCCTGATCGCGCTGTTCGCCGCCGTGGGGGTGGGCGCGGCCGCCTGTCCCCTGCCGCTGCCGACCTCGGCCCGCGACCTGTCCGGCTACGCCAGCCGGCTGACCGGAATCATCGCGGCGGCTGGCATCAGCCGGATCCTCGTGGACGACAGGCTCGGCGGGATGGCCAGCCGGCTGGCCGAGGTGCTCGCCCCGGTGGAGCTGATCCCGGTGGGCAGCCTCACCGCCGCCGTCGGCGCCGGCGGGCCGCCGCGGCCGCACCACGCCGAACCGGGCGAGCTCGCGGTCGTCCAGTTCACCTCGGGCAGCACCGCGGCGCCGAAAGGGGTGCGGCTGACGCATCGCAACATCCTCGCCGGGACGGCCGCGATCGCCGAGGGCCTCGACATCCGTCCAGGTGAGGACCACGGCGGCCTGTGGTTGCCGATGTTCCACGACATGGGCCTGTTCGGCACCCTGGCCGGCATGTTCGCCGGGATTCCGATGACGGCGTGGTCCCCCGGGGCCTTCGTGCGGGACCCGGCGCGCTGGCTGCGGGGGTTCGCCGCTCTCGGTGGAACGATGTCTCCGGCTCCGAGCTTCGGGTACGAGGCCCTCGTCGAGTCCGTCCCCAGCGAAGAGGTGAGCCAGCTCGACCTGAGCCGCTGGCGGGTCGCCCTCAACGGGGCCGAGCCGATCCGGATGGCGGGCATCGAGGGCTTCCTCGAGCACTTCGCGCCGGCGGGATTCACGCCGGCGGCGATGCTGCCGGTCTACGGGATGGCCGAGGCGACGCTCGCGGTCACCTTCCCGCCTCTCGGCCGGGCTCCGACGGCGCTCTGGGTCGACCGCGACCGGCTGGCCGCGGACGGCGTCGCGGTCGAGGTGCCGAGGGACGACCGACGGGCGCGCGGGCTGCCGGCGCTCGGCCAGCCGGTCCGCGGAGTGCGGATCCGGGTGGTCGACGAGCATGGGAACGAGGTCGCCGACCGCGCGATCGGTGACATCGAGATCGCCGGCGATCCGGTCACCTCGGGCTACCTCACCGCCCCGAGTGCGTCTCCGGCACCCGCACCCGACGTGGACGGCTGGCTCAGCACCGGCGACCTCGGCTTCCAGCACGCGGGAGAGCTGTACGTCACCGGCCGTCGCAAGGAAATGATCATTGTCCGCGGGGTGAACGTCTACCCGGAGGACGCCGAGAGCGTGATCCGCGATGCTCCCGGCCTGCACCGCGGACGCTGCGTCGCGTTCGCCGACGTAGCGGCCGATGGCGCCGAGTGCATCACCGTCGTGGGCGAGAGTGCGCTGGAGGACCCGGCCGACCGGGCACGGCTCGCCGCCGATCTGCGTGCCGCCGTCTCGGGCGCGCTCAGCCTGCCGGACGTCGCCGTCCGCCTCGTCGGTCCCGACGACCTGCCCCGCACCTCGAGTGGGAAGTTCCAGCGACTCGCCGCCCGGGAGCTCACACGGGAGGCCGCCCACCTGGATGCCTGACCACATCACCCGATCGCCGCCCCAAGGCAGCCACCGGAACCCGCTGCCTGGATCCGCCGAGTGAACCGTCACCTGACCGCCGCCCGACTCGTCGCGCCTCCGGCCCCGAGGCCCACGGGCGCGCCCTCCCGCCGCAGGTCCGATCGACAGGAGACATCCCGGATGCACGGCTTCGGCATCAGCTTCGGCGTCAGCTTCCACGCCACCTTCCGCCAGCGGCTCGCGGACGTACCCGCATGACGGTCGAGGACCCCATCGAGCTGCCCTGGCACGTCCTCGCGGACTACCGGTGCTTCGGTTGCTCGCCGCACAACCCGCACGGGATCCAGCTGCGGTTCACCCACCGGGGCGACGGCCTGCGGACGGTCTTCCGCCTGGGGCGGGCGTACGAGTCCTACCCCGGCGTGGTCCACGGGGGGCTGCTCGGGGTGATCGCCGACGAGATCATGGGCAACCTGATCGTCCTGCGGACCGGTCAGATCCCGTTCACGACGGGGATGCGGATGCGCTACGTCCTGCCCGTGACGGTCGGGGGCCGCTACGAGTGCGTCGCGCGGGTCCGGGACGGCGATGGCCAGCTCATCCACACCGAGGCCGAGATCCGCGAGGAGGACGGCCCCCTGGTCGCCACCGCCACCGCCAGCTACCGGACCGTCTCGCTCGACGCGGCCCGCGCGCGCATCTCACTGGACGCACCGGAGATCGCCCGACTGCGCCAGGCGCTGTCCGCCACCGGTCCCGCCGCCGAAACACCCACCAGAAGCGCTCTTCCGGAGGAGTCCCATGTCCGTGTCGACTGACGAACTCATCGACGAGATCACCGGGATCGTGGCACAGGAGCTCGGCCTCTCCCCGGAGGCGGTGTCGCCGGACGCCGACCTGCGCACGGTCGAGGGCGCCGACTCGGTGAAGGTGCTGCGGGTGATCGCCCGCGTCGAGCGCGCCCGCGACGTCGAGCTCGAGGACGAGGACGTCTTCGGCGCCTCGACGATCCGCGAGGTCGCCGAGGTCGTCCAGCGTGCTCTGACCGAGACGGCCGCGGCATGAGCGCCGTGACCAGCGCCATCCCCGAGACCGCGCAGACCAACCAGCACTATGACCTCGACCCGAGGATCTTCGGGCTGTTCCTGGACCCGATGCGCAAGTACTCCTCGGGTTACTACCGCGAGCCTGGCCTCACACTGGCCGAGGCCCAGGTCGCGAAGCTGCGTTTCGTGGCCGACCGCCTCGGCCTTCGCGAGGGCGACCGCCTGCTCGACGTGGGCTGCGGCTGGGGCGCGCTCATCCTGTTCATGGCCCAGGAGTACTCCGCGCGGGTCGTCGGGATCAGCCCGGCCGGCAACCAGCACGCCTACATCGCGAAGCGGGCCGGGGACCTCGGCGTGGCCAACCTGGTCAGCACCGTCCAGGGCCACTTCGAGCACGCCGCGCTGCCGGATGGCCCGTTCGACGCGGTGACGATGCTCGGTTCGATCGTGCACATGCCCGACCTCGTGCACGTGATGCGGCGCGCCCGGTCCCTGCTGCGCCGGGGCGGCCGGTACTACGTCTCGGAGAGCTGCTTTCGCAACGCGGCGGCCAGGGACGAGTTCGACCGCCGTGCTGGCACCGAGTTCGTCCGCGAGTCGATCTTCGGCTGGGGCGACATGCGCCCGCTGTCCGACCTCGTCCGCGCGGCCGAGGACGCCGGGTTCTCCGTCGTGAGCGTGGACGACCTGACCGACGACTACCGCCGCACGATCGACGGCTGGCTGCACAACGTCGACGCCAATGCCGCGGCCATCGAGCAGGTCTCACCGGGAATGGCCGCGACGCTGCGCCGCTACCTCGAGGTCGCCAACGCCGGCTGGGGCTACACGACCAAGCACTACGCCCTCGTCTGCCAGCGGTCCCGGTGAGACCTCCGCCGAACCTTCCCCGCTGATCCAGCGTCGACGGCTGCAGGAGAGTACCCATGGACACGATCGGAACGATCGACGAGCTACATACAGTGGCCGCCACTCTCACCGGACTTTCCGACTTCGGCCCCTCGGATTATCTGGAGGGACTCGAGGTGGTCCTGGCCTCCTACGAGAAGGAGGCCAGCCTGACTCCGGATGGCGTTCGGGCGATCCGGGACGAGCTGTGCGGAATCCTGGTCGCCCGCCTTCTCAGTGAGGCCGGCTGGCACAGGCACCCCGAACACGCCCAGGTCCCGATCGAGCGTCCGGTGTTCATCGTCGGCATGCCGCGCACCGGTACGACCACCCTGCACCGCCTGCTCACCGCCGACCCGGCGAATCAGGGCCTCGAACTGTGGCTGACCTACGCTCCCCAGCCCCGGCCGCCGCGCTCGACCTGGCCCGACAACCCGATCTTCGAACAGGTCCGGCAGGGCGTCGGCGCGTTCATGGAACAACATCCCGGCTACCTGGGCATTCACAACCGCACAGCTGACGGGGTCGAGGAGTGCTGGCTGTTGACCCGCCAGTCGATGCTCTCGGCGTACTTCGAGTTCACCGGCTACGTGCCCACGTATTCCGCATGGCTGGCGGGTCAGGACTGGACCGGGGCCTACCAGCGGCATCGGCGCAACCTCCAGCTGATCGGGCTGAACGACCAGGGGCGGCGCTGGGTGCTCAAGTCCTCCAGCCATATGCCCTGCCTGGACGCCCTGCTGGCGACCTACCCCGACGCCCTGGTGATCCAGACGCACCGCCGGCCGGCCAGCGCGGTGCTCGGATCGGCGTGCAGCATGGTAAGCCACCTCGCGGCAGGCAAGTCCTCCACCTTCCACGGCCAGGCGATCGGCCCCGTCCTGTTCGACATGGCCACGCGCGCCCTCGAGCGGTTCGCCGCGGACCGGGCCAAGCACGATCCCGCCACGTTCTACGACGTCGAGTTCGACGCGTTCATCGCCGACCCACTGGCGGTCGTCGCCGACATCTACCGTCACCTCGGTTGGGAGCTGGCCGACGAGGTCGGCCCCGCCATGTTGGCGGTGCTGGCCGAGGACGCCCGTCTGCGTTCTCATCGCTACGAGCTGGCCGACTTCGGCGTCAACGCCGCGGAGGTCGACTCCCGACTCGGCGCCCTGCTCTGACCGACGCGACACGGCACACCATCGCTTCCGAGCCGCACTCCTGGAAACGAGGAAATCGTGACCACCACGTCCACGAACCTGGCGCTGGACAACTGGGGCTTCTCCGAATGGATCGGCGCCACACGACGAAGCGGTGACTTCGTGGCGCCACCCGAGCTGGACGGCGTCAACGACGCGGTTGTCAGCATGAACGGCCGAAAAATGATCAACTTTGCCGGCATCGGCATCCTGGGATGGCAGCACGACCCGCAGGTGCGCCGGGTCTTCGCCGAGACGGCGGCGGCGTACGGGCTGGTCGTCGGCGGCTCCCGGATGGTTCAGGGCGTGTCCCGGCCGCATCTGGAGCTGGAGGCGCTGGTAGCCGAGATCACCGGCAAGGAGAAGGCACTCACATTCGCCACCGGGCTGCTGGCCAACGTCGGCTTCGTCAATGCGATGAGTACCGCGTTCTCGTTCGACGACCGGCCCGGCGTCGACAACTCGGACGCGGTCCTCGTGCTCGACCGGCGCAGCCATTGGAGCATCTGGAAGGGCGCCGATCGATTCGAGCGGGGCCGCAACCTGTTCGCGTTCCGGCACAACGACACCGCCCATCTCCGGGAGGTGCTGGAGCAGCTCCGCGGCCGGCGGATCATCGTCGGTTTCGAGACCGTGTACTCCGCGGACGGCTCGATCGCCCCGATCGGCGAGATCCTGGACCTGTGCGACGAGTTCGGCGCGGTCAGCTTCGCCGACGACGCCAACGGCTTCATGGTCTACGGCAACGGTGGCCCCCGGTTCGCCGCCGAGTACGAGGCGCTCCGGCGGGTGACCTTCCTGATGGTGTCGTTCGGCAAGTCCGTCGGGCTGGGCGGGGGCGCCCTCGCCGGACCGGCCGACGCCCTCGACGCGTTCCACTACATGTCGGGCACGTCGCTGTTCACCACCAACATCCAGCCGCCGACGGCCGGCGCCATCGTCCATGTGCTGCGCCGGATGAGGCAGGACCCGTCGGTGATGGAACGCTACCTCGACCGGGTCGACCAGCTCCGCGCGCGACTGCTCGGGATCGGCTGTCTCATCAACCCGACACCGACCTATGTCACCTCGATCCTGGTGGGCGTCAGAGACCTCGCGCTTCGCGTCCGAGCGGACTTCCTCGACCGCGGGTACCTGGTGCCGATGTTCGGCTACCCGGCGGTGAAGAAGGACGGGGCCGTGATCCGGCTGATGATGAACGATCGGCTGTCCGACGAGGACGTGGACGGATTTGTCGACACCCTCGCCGAGCTCAAGCGGAAGCACGGATTCTGAGCCAGCTCCGCTCCGGTCGTTCCCCGACGTCCTGAACGACAGACGGATGGGGTCAGCCCGTCCGCGCGGTCACGATTCACGGAGGTGGCGATGGCGACGGACTCACAGTCCGGGTCCGGGAGCCGGGTTCTCGACGAGCGGTCGAAACACCGGGCCGCCGAGCTCTACGCGACGGACCAGCAGATTCGGGACGCCAGACCGCTCGAGGCGGTCACCGCCGCGATACGGGAGCCGGGGATGTCACTCGGGCGGATCGTGGCGACCGTCATGGAGGGCTACGCCGACCGACCCGCGCTGGGGGAACGCGCGACGGAGCTGGCTACCGACTCCACGACCGGCCGAACCACGCTTCGCCTGCTGCCGAGGTTCGACACGATCAGCTACCGCGAGCTGTGGTCGCGGGCGGGCGCGCTCGCCGCTGAATGGCACCACCATCCGCGGGTCCCGCTGCACGCGGGCGAACTCGTCTGCGTGCTCGGTTTCACCGGTACCGACTACGCCACGATCGAAATGGCCTGTGTCCGGTTCGGCGCCGTGTCGGTGCCCCTGCAGTCCAGCACGCCCGTCGGCCTCCTGAAGTCGATCCTCATGGAGACCGAGCCGCGCATTCTCACGACCAGCGTGGAACTGCTGCCGACCGCCGTCGAATGCGCCCTGGCCAGCAGGTCGCTGCGCCGCCTGGTGGTCTTCGGCTACCAGAGCGAGGTGGACGAGCATCGTCGGCGGTTCGAGGCCGCGCACCGGCGCCTGGCCGAGTCCGGCAGCCCGGTCGTGCTGGACTCGCTGACCGACCTGCTCCTGCACGGAACGGCCCTGCCGTCGGCGCCCTCCTTCGAGGACGGCCCGGATGACACCCGGCTGGCCTCGCTCCTCTACACGTCCGGCAGCACCGGGACGCCCAAGGGGGCCATGTACACCGACCGCCTGGTCGCGATGGCGTGGCGCGGCGGATTCTGGCCCCGGTCGGAAGACCTGCCGATCATCTCCTTCAACTGCATGCCCATGAGCCATGTGTCGGCGCGCGGCACACTGGTCGGCACGCTCGCCGCCGGCGGGATCAGCCAGTTCGCGGCGACGAGCGACCTTTCCACGCTGTTCGAGGACATGGCCCTGGTCCGGCCCACGGCGTTACGACTGGTGCCACGCATCTGCGACATGCTGTTTCAGCGATACCACGCCGAACTGGACCGGCGGGCAGCCGGCCCGGGCGACCGGGCCTCGATCGAAGCGGACGTGAGGAACGAGCTGCGCGAGCAGTGCCTCGGCGGGCGCCTGGTCTGGATCGGTACCGGGTCCGCTCCGCTGTCCGCCGGGATGGCCACATTCATCGAGTCGTGCGTGGATCTTCCGGTGCACGACGGCTACGGCTCGACGGAAACCGGCCGACTGCTGGTGGACGGGAAGGTGTCCCGGCCGCCGGTGATCGACTACAAGCTCGTCGACGTACCCGAACTGGGCTACCTCCGCACTGACTCGCCGCATCCACGCGGCGAGCTGCTGGTCAAGACGGGCGCCATCATCCCTGGGTACTACAGGCGTCCCGAGATCACCACGGAGATCTTCGACGACGGCTACTACAAGACCGGCGACATCATGGCCGAGATCGGGCCGGACGAGCTGGTCTACATCGACCGCCGCGCCAACGTGCTGAAGCTGTCCCAGGGCGAGTTCGTGGCCGTCTCCCGGCTGGAGGCCCTGTTCGTCAGCAGCCCTCTGGTTCAGCAGATCTTCGTCTACGGCAGCAGCGAGCGCGCCTACCTGCTCGCGGTGGTGGTGCCCACCCGCGAGGCCATCGAACGTGCCTGGGGGTCCACCGCGGACCTCAACGCGGCGGTCGGCGAATCACTGCGGCAGACCGCGAAGAACACGGGCCTGAGCCGTCACGAGATCCCCCGTGACGTGCTGATCGAGACCGAGCCGTTCAGCACCGAGAACGGCCTGCTCTCCGACGCTCGCAAGCTTCTGCGCCCGAATCTCGAGGGCCGGTACCGCGAGCGTCTGGAGCAGCGGTACGCGGAACTCGCCGCCTGGGAGGTCGACGAGCTGAGCGCACTGCGCCACGCCGGCCGCGGCCAGCCCGTGCTCGACGCGGTCCGGCGGGCCGCCGCGGCGCTGCTGGGTCGCGCGGGCGGTGAGGTGCACCCGGAGGCGCACTTCACCGATCTCGGCGGCGACTCCCTGTCCGCGCTGTCGTTCTCCAACCTGCTCGCGGAGATCTTCGGGATAGACGTTCCGGTGGGTGTCATCACCAGTCCCGCGAATGGCCTGCGGCGGGTGGCGGACCACCTGGAGAAGGCGCTGGTGTCCGGACCGACACGACCGACCTTCGCGACCGTGCACGGCACCGGCCGGACGCGGGCCAGGGCCACCGATCTCGCGCTGGACAGGTTCATCGACGCCGCGACGCTCGCCGAGGTCGGGGCACTGCCGCGACCGGCCGGAGAGGCCCGCGTCGTACTGCTGACGGGCGCGAACGGCTACCTCGGCCGCTTCCTGTGCCTGGAATGGCTGGAACGGCTGGCCCTGACGGGTGGCACGCTGATCTGCCTCGTCCGGGGCGCCACCGCCGACGCGGCGCGCAAGCGGCTCGCCGCTGTGTTCGACGCCGGCGACCCCGGCCTGCTCCGGCGCTTCCAGCGCCTGGCCGTGCCGCACCTCCAGGTCGTCGCGGGCGACGTCAGCGAACCCAGCCTGGGGCTGGACGAGCCGACCTGGCGCCACCTGGCCGAAACCGTCGACCTGGTCGTCCACTCCGCCGCGCTGGTCAACCACCTGCTGCCGTACGAGCAGTTGTTCGGTCCCAACGTCGTCGGCACGGCGGAGCTGATCCGGATGGCGCTCACCACACGAATCAAACGGTTCTCCTACGTGTCGACCGTGGGCGTGATCGCCGCCCAGTCGTCGGCCTCCGACGAGGAGACGGACATTCGTCTCTCCAGCCCGGTTCGCCAGCTCGACAGGAGCTACGCCGGCGGTTACGGGACGAGCAAATGGGCCGGCGAGATCCTGCTGCGGGAAGCGCACGACCTGTCCGGTCTGCCGGTGGCCGTCTTCAGGCCGGATCTCATCCTCGCGCACAGCCGGTACGCCGGCCAGGTGAACGTGCCCGACGTCTTCACCCGCCTGCTGATCAGCCTCGTCGCCACCGGCATCGCGCCGCGTTCCTTCTACCCCGGCACCGATGGCGGCCGGGCGCGCGCGCACTTCGGCGGGCTGCCGGTCGACTTCACCGCGGCAGCCGTCACCGCGCTCGGCGAGCGATCCGTGGCCGGGTACCAGACCTTCAACGTCCTCAGTCCGAACGACGGCTTCTCCCTCGACGTGCTCGCCGGCTGGCTGGTCGAGACCGGTTGCCCCGTGACGCGGATAGACGATTACGACGAGTGGTTCACACGCTTCGAGACCGCCCTTCGCGCGATACCGGAGAAGCAAAGGAGGCAGTCACTGCTCCCCCTTCTGTCCGCCTTCAGCCAGTCCGCCCGGGCCGTCAGCCGCGCCGGATTCCCCGCCGACCGGTTCCGCGCCGCCGTACATGCGGCCGAGATCGGCTCCGGAAGGGGTATTCCCGACATCTCGGCGTCATTGATCCGCAAGTACGTCACCGACCTGCGCGGGCTGGATCTGATCTGAGCCGCGGCCGAGCACCGACGTGCGGACGTGCGGACGTGGTTTCGCCTCAGCGCCCATGCCGAGTTGCCTGTCCGCGCCGAGAGACACCGAGGCGACTACGGCCGCGCGCGGTCCCGACGACGGCCCTGGCGCGGCGTGGCCAGCGCCTCCGGCCGGCGAAATAGTGGTCGCGCACGGCTGTGACGACGTCCGGAAAAGGAAACCAGACGACGTTGACCCGTGGACCGGATTTCGAGAACCTCACGTGGGAATAATTCTTTCCGACCGGATCTCCGGTGGTGCCGACGGTGCCGACGGCAGGTTCGATATCAGCCTCTTATCGCACGATGAAAGAGCACGACAATCCCTTGCCCCGCCCCGGCGGCGACCAGACGATAACGCCGCCGGACGGCGGTGCTTCTCGCAATGCGCACCCGAGGTAACAGCCCGGGTCGGCACCACGAAGGAGCGGGACCCATGACCTCAGCCCAGATCGAGAACGTCGTCCCCGACGCGGTCGACCTGTTCACCACCGCCCACCGCCTCGACCCCTACCCGGGCTACCGCCGGCTGCGCGAGGCCCCCAGCCTGACCGACATCCGCCTCGGCGACACCGAGGTGACGGTGCTGTCCAGGTTCGCCGACTGCGCCGCCGTGCTGCAGAGCGCCACCTGGGGGCACGGCAACGCCGACCGGCTCAGCCCGTTCTGGGACCAGGAAGCGAGCCTGCCGGGCTCGTTCATCCGGATGGACCCCCCGGACCACCGACGCCTGCGCGGCCTGGTCAACAAGGCCTTCAGCGCCCGGATGGTCGCCGACCTCACCCCCATGATCACCCGGCTGGTCGACACCCTCGTGGACCGGGCCGTCGAGGCCGGCGGGCTCGACGTGGTCCGGGACCTCTCCGCGCCGCTCGCACTCGCGATGGTGGGCCAGCGGCTGCTCGGCGTACCCGAACAGGACGCCGACCAGCTGCGAGCCTGGGAGCTGGCAATCGCCCGCGGCACCGACCCGGAACCGCTGCTGACCACCGAGGAGATCACCCGCCGCGACCAGGCCGGAGCAGGCGTCGTCGCATACCTGATGGACCTCATGGAGCGCCGCCGCGCCCACCCCGAGAACGACCTGCTCAGCCGGCTCGTCGCCGTCGAAGAAGCCGGGGACAAACTCAGCGCCGCCGAGGTCATCGGCATCTGCGTGCTGCTCCTCGTCGCCGGCATGGAGACCAGCATCAACCTCGTCGGCAACGGCATCCTCGC